>NZ_JBAURI010001057.1:0-11183 GCF_049581145.1 Bradyrhizobium sp. | reverse complement strand
GCCTGCCGCCGGGTGAGGATTCAGAACGCCAGGCTCTGGCAGAATTGATCCAGGCGCAGGCGAGCGCGCTGGATCTTGCGGAAGCGAACCCTGCATGGACGGATCAGGCAAAGGCCATCGGCAAGCTCGCCGATGCGGTGCTCGAGCTCGAATATTCGCTGATCCCGCACGGCCTCCACATCATCGGTGCAGCGCCGTCGCTCGAACAACGCGTCGAGATGCTGCAGGCGGTGGCCGATGCTTCCTACGGCGTCCATCTCGATAAAGCCCTGCTGGAGGCGATTGTGGGCGGCGAGGCGATGGAGCCGTTGCCGGCCTCCGACGATGCGGCTCGCAGGCTCCATCGCGAGCTTGCCGCGATCGACGGCTGGCTCGCCAAGGACCGGGAGATTCCAGCCATCCTGGATGCGCTCGACGGCAAGTTCGTGCGGCCGGCGCCCGGCGGCGATCTGTTGCGGACGCCGGCGATCCTTCCGACGGGGCGAAATATCCACGGGTTCGATCCGTTCCGTATTCCCAGCGCCTATGCCGTGCGGGATGGCGCGCTGCAGGCCCAGCGACTGATCGACAAGCATATCGCAGAGGGACACGGCCTTCCCGAGTCGGTCGCGATCGTGCTCTGGGGCACCGACAACCTCAAGAACGAGGGCGCGCCGATCGGGCAAGCCCTCGCATTGGTTGGCGCGACACCGCGCTTCGACGGCTATGGCCGGCTGAGCGGGGCGGAGCTGATGCCGCTCGACCAGCTCAAGCGGCCGCGCATCGATGTCATCATCACCATGTCCGGCATCTTTCGCGACCTGCTGCCGCTGCAGATCAAGCTGCTCGCGGAGGCATGCCTGCTCGCCGCCTCCGCCGATGAGCCGACTGAGCAGAATTTCGTTCGCAAACACGCGCTGGCCTGTCAGGCGACGCACAATTGCGATCTGGAAACCGCGTCGTTGCGCGTGTTCGGCAACGCCGACGGCGCTTACGGTTCGAACGTCAACCATCTGGTCGAGAACGGGCGTTGGGATGATGAGGACGAGCTTGCAGAGACCTATACACGCCGCAAGGGTTTTGCCTATGGCGTCAAGGGGCAACCGGTTCAGCACACGGCACTGTTGAAGAATGCGCTCGCGACCGTCGATCTGGCCTACCAGAATCTGGATTCGGTCGAACTCGGCGTCACCACCGTCGATCATTATTTCGACACGCTGGGCGGGATCAGCCGCGCGGTGCGCATGGCCAAGAGCGGCGCGTCGGCACCGGTCTATATCGGCGATCAGACCAGAGGGCAGGGTACGGTTCGTACACTGTCAGAGCAGGTCGCGCTCGAGACCCGAACCCGGATGCTGAATCCGAAATGGTATGAGGGCATGCTCAAGCATGGTTACGAAGGCGTTCGCCAGATCGAGGAGCACGTCACCAACACCATGGGCTGGTCGGCCACCACGGGCGAAGTGGCGCCGTGGGTTTATCGGCAGCTCACCGAGACCTTTGTGCTCGATCCCGAAATGCGCGAGCGATTGGCTTCACTCAATCCCGTGGCCTCCGCGAAAGTCGCGAACCGGCTCATCGAAGCACACGAGCGCAAATACTGGTCACCCGATCCGGAGATGCTCGATGTCCTCCGAAAGGCGGGCGAGGAGCTCGAGGACCGCCTCGAAGGCGTGGGAGTCGCAGCATGAATATCCAGACCAAACCGTCATCACTCAGGAGCCCGTCATGTTGCGGCGACGGCGAGGGCAGCGTTCAGGTTCAGCTCGATCCCAAGCTCAAGATTGGCACCGCGAAAGTGTTCTCGGTTTACGGCAAGGGCGGGATAGGCAAGAGCACGACGTCCTCGAACCTGTCGGTCGCCTTCTCGAAACTCGGCAAGCGCGTGCTGCAGATCGGCTGCGATCCCAAGCATGATTCCACCTTCACGCTCACCAAGCGGCTGGTGCCGACCGTCATCGATGTCCTGGAGCATGTCAACTTCCACGCCGAGGAACTTCGGCCGGAAGACTTCGTGTTCGAGGGTTACAATGGCGTCATGTGCCTGGAGGCCGGCGGTCCGCCGGCGGGCACCGGCTGCGGCGGCTATGTCGTCGGTCAGACCGTCAAGCTCCTCAAGGAGCACCATCTGCTCGAGGATACCGACGTCGTGATCTTCGACGTGCTGGGCGATGTGGTTTGCGGCGGCTTTGCCGCGCCGCTGCAGCATTCCGACCGCGCCCTGATCGTCGCGGCCAACGACTTCGACTCGATCTTCGCGATGAATCGCATCGTCGCCGCGATCGAAGCCAAATCGAAAAACTATGGCGTGCGGCTCGGCGGCGTCATCGCCAACCGCAGCATCGCAACCGACCAGATCGACCGTTACAGCGAAAAGGCCGGCTTGAGGCGGGTCGCGCACTTTCCGGATCTCGACATCATCCGCAAGAGCCGGCTGAAGAAATCGACATTGTTCGAAATGGATCCGACGCCGGAATTGGTCGCGGTCCAGCACGAATATATGCGGCTCGCGAGCGAACTCTGGGCCGGCCGCATCGAGCCGCTGCCGGGAAAATCGCTGAAGGATCGTGAAATCTTCGACCTGTTGGGGTTCGACTGATGTCTGTCGCCACATATCTGGAACGGCGTGGAGAGTTGCAAACGTATTTCGATCGTACCGCGGTCGATGCCTGGTCCCGGCTGACGTCGGATGCGCCGGTTGGGCGAATCCGCGCGACCGTCCGCGCCGGCCGAGACGAAATGCGCAACACCTTGCTGTCGTGGCTGCCCGCGAATTTGAGCGGGGCGCGGCTGCTGGATGCCGGTTGCGGCACCGGGGCGCTCTCGATCGAGGCTGCGCGCCGCGGCGCGCGTGTTGTCGCGATCGACCTGTCACCAACCCTGGTGTCGGTGGCGCGCGAGCGCATCCCTGCCGATCTCGATTCCTCGACGCTCGATTTCCGATCGGGCGACATGCTCGATCCCAGGCTTGGAACATTCGACTTCGTGGTCGCGATGGACTCGCTGATCCATTACCGCCCGGCGGATATCTGCCGGATCGTGGCGGGACTGGCGATGCGCACCAACGCCGCGCTGCTGGTGACGTTCGCGCCAAGGACAGCAGCGCTTTCCGTCATGCATGCGGTGGGCGGGCTGTTTCCGCGCGGCGATCGCGCACCTGCGATCGAACCGGTGGCCGAGCAGACATTGCGGCGGCTGCTGTTGGCGGATGAGAATCTCGAGCGATGGCAGCTTGGGCGCGGCCGCCGGGTCGCGAACGGTTTCTACATATCGCACGCTCTGGAGATGATTCCACGATGAGCCGGATTTCGACGACCTTGGCCAAGGGGTGGATGCGGCTCGGAACCCGCTTCCTGCCGTTTGCGGATGCGGCGACCAAGGAGCTTCCGCTTCCGCGCCTGTTGCGGCTGTCGCTGTTTCAGGTCTCCACCGGCATTTCCATCGTGCTTCTCAACGGCACGCTCAATCGCGTGATGATCGTCGAGCTTGGCGTCTCGACGCTGTTGGTTTCGCTGATGGTGTCGCTGCCGCTGGTGTTCGCGCCATTCCGCGTGCTGATCGGCTTCAAGTCGGACAACCATCGTTCGGTGCTGGGCTGGCGCCGCGTACCCTATATCTGGATGGGGACGCTGGTGCAGTTCGGCGGGTTCGCCATTCTCCCGTTCGCGCTTCTGGTGCTATCGGGTACCGGCGAATATCCCGCGGTGTACGGGCAAATCGGTGCAGCGTTGGCCTTTCTGCTGGTCGGCGCGGGCATGCACACGACGCAGACCGCGGGACTTGCGCTGGCAACCGACCTGGCGCCGGCGGAGGCGCGGCCGCGCGTGGTTGCCTTTCTTTATGTGATGCTGCTGTTCGGCATGGCCGGCAGCGCGCTGATCTTCAGCGAGCTGTTACGCAATTTCAACGAGATCCGCTTGATCCAGGTGATCCAGGGCGTTGCCCTCACCCAGTTGCTGCTCAACATCACGGCGCTGTGGAAGCAGGAAGCGCGCGACCCGTCGCTGACATCGGCCGCGCGCGAGCGGCCGGAGTTTCAACATTCCTGGGCCAAGTTCCGCGAGTCCGGCGGTTCGATCCGCGTCCTCGTCGCGCTGGCGCTCGGCACCGCCGGCTTTTCGATGCAGGACATTCTGCTGGAGCCATATGGCGCCGAAATCCTCAAACTGACCGTCGGTCAGACCACCGCGCTGACGGCGTTTTTCGCACTCGGCACGCTGGCCGGTTTCGGTCTCGCCGCACGTACGCTCGGGCACAACGCCGATCCTTATCGGATCGCCGGCTTCGGCGCGCTGGCCGGCGTTTTCGCGTTTTCCGCGGTGATCTTCGCGGCGCCGCTGAATTCCGTATTGCTGTTCCGGATCGGCACCGCGCTGATCGGCTTCGGCGGCGGCCTCTTTGCCGCGGGGACGCTGACCGCGGCGATGGCGCTGGCAAGCGATGGCGAAAGCGGACTGGCGCTCGGCACATGGGGTGCCGTGCAGGCGACCGCAGCCGGCGGCGGCATCGCGCTCGGTGGCGGCATCCGCGACGCCGTGACGTCGCTTGCCGCCACCGGGATGCTGGGTCGGGCCATGAGCGACCCGTCGACCGGATACAGCGTCGTCTACCACATCGAAGTCGCTTTGCTGTTCACCACCCTGATCGCGATCGGCCCGCTCGTGCGCACGGCACGAACGGGGCTCTCGCAATCGCCATCCAGATTCGGCCTGGCCGAATTTCCAGGTTAGTCAAACAAAGGGGAGATCGTCCCATGCAAGAAGGCGCATATTTGGACGTCGCACAGGTTACGCTCTATGTATTCTGGATCTTCTTCGCGTGCCTGATTTTCTATCTCCGCCGCGAAGACAAGCGCGAAGGCTATCCGCTCGACTCCACGGCCAGCGGCGGCGGGGTCGTCCACGGCTTCCCGATGGCGCCAGATCCCAAGGAGTATCTGTTGCGCAGCGGGCACGTCGCAACGCTCCCCAACCACAAGAACGATCGGCGCGAGGTTGCTGCGGCTCCCATTGCCAAATGGCCGGGTGCCCCGCTCGAGCCGACCGGCAATCCGATGCTTGACGGTGTTGGCCCCGGAGCTTGGGCCGACCGCGAGGACGCCCCTGAGCTGAACATCGACAACATCCCGTGTATCGTTCCGTTGCGGCTGGCCGAAGGTACCTACCTCGAACCGCGCGATCCCGATCCGCGCGGAATGAGGGTGATCGGTGCCGACAACGAAATCGGTGGCGTCGCGACCGAGGTTTGGGTCGATCGCGCCGAGGGCTTGATCCGCTATATCGAAGTCGAAGTGACGACATCAGACGCTGTTACCAAGCGCGTGCTGCTTCCGATGCCGTTTGCGCTGGTCAATCACAAGCGCGGCCGCGTCACGGTCGATGCGATCCTCGGCAGTCAGTTCGCCGATGTCCCGGTCACCAAAAGCCTCGACCAGGTGACCAAGCTCGAAGAAGACCGGATCTGCGGCTATTTCGGCGCCGGCACGCTCTACGCCACGCCCTCGCGGCAGGAGCCGATGATATGAAGCAGGATCATCGACAGTTCAGGGACGCGCCGTTCAAGGCGCTGCCGGCGGCTTTGCCGGCCGGTGAACACGTGATCTGGCAGGGCAAGCCCTCCTTCTCGGGCCTGGCGCTTCGCTCGTTCCACATCAGGGGGGTCGTCGTCTATTTCGGGCTGCTGCTGCTCTGGAGGCTGTGGTCGAACTGGTCCCGCGGCTTGCCGGCGGGAGAGGCGGCCGGGTCCGCCCTGTGGCTGATCCTTCCGGCGATCAGCGCCATCGCGGTGCTTGCCGGCCTCGCCTGGCTATTCCGGCGTGCGGCCTGCTACACCATCACCAGCAAGCGGGTCTTGTTCCAGTTCGGAGTCGCGCTGCCGGTGAGCATGAACATTCCGTTCAGCCGGATCGCAAACGCCGCCCTGAGAATCTATCGCGACGGCAGCGGCGACATTCCACTGCGTCTTTCGGGTAGTGACCGGGTGTCCTATCTGCTGCTGTGGCCGCATATTCGCCCGTGGCGGCTGCGTGCGCCGGAGCCGATGCTGACATCGATTCCGGATGCAGCCCGGGTCGCCGCGAAACTTGCCGAAGCACTCACCGGCCAACCCGATCCGTCCGCGATCGCGTTGTTGGCGTTGGGCGAAACCGAAGACGCGCCGAATGCCAACATGAATTCGCCGGCCACGGCCGCGGCCTGAACGGAGAAGACCTCATGAGCCAAGCCATTCACGAGCCGGTCGTTCCCAGAGGATGGTTGTTTGCGGCGGCGGCGCTCGTCCTGTTCTCGCTCGCCGCCGCCACCACGGTGCGCGTCACGGGGGTCGGCGGTGCCCACATGACGCTGCCTGCCGCGGTCGAAAGCCGTGATCTCCAGTTCGAAGACGGTGAGGGCGGTGCAGTGCAGGTCTTCGATGCGAGCAATCATCGGCTGATCGATACTCTTGCGCCCGGCAGCAACGGTTTTATCCGCGTCGTGATGCGCGGCCTCGCCCGCGAGCGAAGGCTCGGCGACATCGGCGCGCAGCCGCCGTTTCGGCTGACGCGCTATGCCGGCGGCCAGATCACGCTTACCGATACATCGACGGGCAAGCAGATCGATCTCGGCGCCTTCGGTTCGAGCAACACGCAAGCCTTTGCACGGCTGATGACTTTACGGAGCGCGAAATGAGCAAGGTCAAGATGGGCAACAGTTGGCGCCGTGCGCGCAAGACCTTCGAAGTTCCCTGCACGGTGGAGATCGAGCAGACGTCCGAGACGCTGCATGCCCATGTCGTGCTCGACGGCGACGTTCAGATCGAGCCCGGCGACGAGGTCTTGGTCCGGGACGCACCGACCCGCGTCGAATTCGGCGAGCGGCTCGTCGTGCGCCGGACTGCGACGATCGTGCGCGGCAGCCTGCTGGACCGGCTGCGTGCGCGGATCGAAGGTTATCTCGAATTGACCGAACTCTATGAAGTCAGTTTTTCAGATGGGAGAGCATCATGATCCCGATGGAAGGTGGCAGCCAGGGCCAGCTTGGAGCGAGCGTCAAGGGCAACCCCGACAGCACCGATCTGGCGCGACAGGACACCATCCTCAGTCCTCGCTTCTACACCACCGACTTCGACGCAATGGACCGGCTCGACGTCAGTCTCGTGCGCTCGGAGTGGGACTCGGTGATGAGGGAGTTGCGCGCCGATCATAACAAGTCGCACTTCGTCAAGTCGGACGAGTTCAAGAACGACCTCGAAAGCCTGCCGCCCGAGCTGCGCAAGGAATTCAGGGATTTCCTTGTCAGCTCGCTGACGGCCGAATTCTCGGGCTGTGTTCTTTATGCTGAGATCAAGAAGCGCATCAAGAACAGGGAAATTCAGGAACTATTCGGTTTCATGAGCCGGGACGAGGCCCGCCATGCCGGCTTCATCAATGAAATCCTGAAGGATCACGGCATCGGCGTCGATCTGAGTTTCCTCGCGCGGGCAAAGAAATACACGTACTTTCGGCCGAAGTTCATCTTCTATGCAACCTATCTGTCTGAAAAGATCGGCTACGCGCGCTACATCACCATTTTCCGCCAGATGGAGCGACACCCCGAGCGCCGCTTCCATCCGATCTTTCGCTGGTTTGAACGGTGGTGCAACGACGAGTTTCGCCATGGCGAAGCCTTCGCGCTTCTGATGCGCGCGGATCCCTCGCTGCTGCGCGGGGTCAACAAGCTCTGGATCAAATTCTTCCTGCTCGCGGTTTTCGCCACCATGTATGTCCGCGACCACATGCGGCCGGCTTTCCACGAGGCGCTCGGCATGCATCCGACCGATTATGACAAGCAGGTCTTCCGGATCACCTCGGACATATCCAGGCAGGTCTTCCCGGTCATGCTCGATATCGATCATCCGCGCTTCATGGCGGGCCTCGACCGGTTGAGCCGGATCTCCGAGAAGATCGCCGCTGCCAGGGCCCGAGGCGGCATGTTCTCGAAAGTGGGCCGGGCAGGGCTCGCGGCGCAGGCAGCCCTGACATTGGCGCGGTTGTATCTGTTGCCGGCCAAGCCGAACGCCTTGCCCCGCGAAATCTGTCTGCAGCCAGCGTGGTGAAAGAGCGGGTTCATGGCCTCCTACATCGTCGCACCGATCTATGCAGCCTTTGTGTGGTGGTTCAGCACCGGGGCAGTGCTGCTGCTGGTCGGGCGTTCGGGACGGTCTGATACCTTGCGTATGATCTCGGCGTCGAGCCTGCTGCTCGCATCGCTCCCCGGCCTTGCGCTGACCGCGAATGATACCGGCATCAGCTCTGCCGGTGCAGCCTTCAGCTGCACGATTCTGCTGTGGGGCGCGCAGGAGATCGCGTTTCTCGCGGGATGGCTGACCGGCCCGCGTCCGCAGCCATGCCCGGCGGGAGCGAAAGGCGCGCGGCGACTTGGCTTCGCGCTGCAGGCGATCCTCTATCATGAACTGGCGCTGCTGGCCTGCGGGGCGACGATCCTGGCGCTGACGTGGAATGGATCGAATCATGTCGGGTGTTGGACATTCGCGGCGCTTTGGGTGCTTCGGCAAAGCGCCAAGATCAACCTGTTCCTCGGCGTGCCCGTGACCAACGACGAATTGATGCCGGACGCCGTGCGTTTTCTGAACACCTACTTCGTCCGCAAGTCGGTCAGTACCTTCTTTCCGATCTCGGTGACGCTGGCGAGCGCCGTTCTCGTCATCATGCTCCAGCGCATCGCCGAAGTGGCATCGACGCCGTTCGACATCGTCGCCCTGACCTTGGTTTCCACGCTGTTTGCGCTCGGCATCGTCGAGCATTGGTTCATGCTGCTCCCGATGCCTGCCATTGCGCTGTGGGGATGGGGTATGCGCTCGGGTTTCCCGCCAGAGGACACCGCCATGGAACAGAAGCCGGATACCGAGGAATCGGACGCGCCGCCTAAAATCGTCGTGTTGGCGAGTGTGCGTTCCGATGCTGCGCCGCCCCGGCGGCAGCAAGCGATCTGCGCGCGGCAACGGCTTGAAGATCAATTTCGCCAGAGCTTCCGCGAGCAACGCGCACCGGCGACACCGTCGACGGCACTTGATATCGGCACGGAGCCGGCTGCAACGATCAACGGGAGGACGTCATGAACTATGAAGCCTATTTTCGCCGACAGCTCGAAGGCCTGCATCGCGAAGGACGATATCGCGTCTTCGCAGATCTCGAGCGCAAAGCCGGCGCCTTCCCGCGTGCCACGCACCACCATTCTGCCGGTGCCGGCGAGGTGACCGTCTGGTGCTCCAACGATTATCTCGGGATGGGCCAGCATCCGGCCGTGCTTGCGGCAATGCATGAGGCGCTCGACAGTTGCGGCGCCGGCGCGGGCGGCACCCGTAATATCGCCGGTACCAACCACTATCACGTGCTGCTCGAGCGCGAACTCGCCGACCTCCATGGCAAGGAAGCAGCGTTGTTGTTCACCTCTGGCTACGTGTCGAACATGGCCTCGCTCAGTACGCTGGCATCACGGATGCCGGGCTGCACAATTCTCTCGGACGAACTCAACCATGCCTCGATGATCGAGGGCATCCGCCACAGCCGCAGCGAGACGCGCATCTTCGCTCACAACGATCCCCGCGATCTTGAACGAAAGCTCGGCGATCTCGACCCGAACGCGCCGAGGCTGGTCGCGTTCGAATCGGTCTATTCGATGGATGGCGATATCGCGCCGATCGCGGAATTATGCGACGTGGCCGATGCGCATAACGCCATGACCTATCTCGATGAAGTTCACGGCGTCGGGCTGTACGGTCCGAGGGGCGGCGGCATCGCCGATCGTGAAGGCGTAAGCCATCGCCTCACCGTCATCGAGGGAACGCTGGCCAAGGCGTTCGGGGTGATCGGGGGATACGTCGCTGCCTCAGCCACTATCTGCGATTTCATCCGAAGCTTTGCGTCCGGCTTTATCTTCACCACCTCGCTGCCGCCGGCGGTAGCGGCCGGCGCGCTCGCCAGCATTCGGCATCTCAAGGCAAGCTCGCAGGAACGCGAACGGCATCAGGATCGGGTTGCGCGATTGCGCTCGCGGCTCGATCGGGCGGGCGTCGCGCATCTTGACAACCCGAGCCACATCGTTCCGGTCATGGTGTGTGATCCCGTGCTGTGCAAGCAGATCGGCGATCTCCTGATCGACCGTTACGGCATCTACGTCCAGCCGATCAACTATCCAACGGTGCCGCGCGGTACCGAGCGGTTGCGCATCACGCCGTCGCCGCATCACACCGATGCCGATATCGAGCATCTGGTGCAGGCATTGGCGGAAATCTGGGCTGAGGTCGGGCTCGCGAAGGCGGCATAACCGGCGCTGGCGAGAAGGGACGGCCGCGCTCGCCACGGGCGCGCGTCCAAGCATTTCCCACGCGTGATCGCGTGAGGCCGCGTGGAAGTTGCTCACTTCTGCTCCGCCCTCCGAGCGCACCAAACGCATAAGCGATTGATACGAAAAACATTTTCTTTTTCGGGAATCTTGCCTAGCGGCGCGTCGAACCGGCCAGCACAGCCGGCGACGTATAGTCCAGCAACTTGATCGCCTGATCGGCGGTCTGGACCAGATCAGACATGATCCTGCGAAGCTTCTTGAAGTCTTGCGCGGAAAGGCAACTGAACAGCATATCGTTGGCCGGCCGCTGGACCGGCGCAAGTGCATTGAGCAGCGCTCGCGCCTTGGCTGTGATGGTCAGGACGACACGGCGCCGGTCTTCGGGGTCGGTTTCCTTCTCGACCAGTCCGGCGGCCACCAGCTTGCTGATTTCGATCGTGATGAACGCGCCGCTGAAGTGCAGATGGTCGGCAACCAGGTTGACCCCGATTTTCTCTGCGGTCGCGCCCAGATGCGCGATCGCAATCAAGACGGTGTACTGCGTGCCGGACAGGCCGATCACCTCGCCGAGCTGGTTGCGAATGTCCTGCAGGCGGGCGGCGAAGGCCAGGGTGTCATGGACGAATTGACGAAATGTCTCGTCCGAACTGCCGACCAGCAACTCGGATCGAGAGACCGTCGGCTCGTTCATGACCTTCTTCGATCTGACTTTCGTGGCCATACGATCTCCGAAGCAGGGCCGCCGCCATGACGCGAGCAGGTTGCATCGAATCGCATGCAGTTGCCGAAAATGCAAGCCAGCGCTTGCCGGTTGATGGCTCGATTTTTCGAGCTAGCTTTATCATAAAGCTATGTGGAGCGGGCATCGCGGCCAGCCCG
>NZ_JBAURI010001056.1:0-2094 GCF_049581145.1 Bradyrhizobium sp. | reverse complement strand
CGCCTGGACATCAGCGAGGGGGTTTCGGTGCTCAACGTGCATCCCGGCGACTTTCCGCAATATGTCCTGATGTTTGCGGCTGGCGCATTCGGTTATCGCGGCAACTGGCTTGCCGAGCTTCCCGAGCGCGCCTGTTTCCGCTCGGCATCGGTTCTGCTCCTCATTTCAGCTCCGCTGTTCGCCGCACTCGTCCTGCTGGGCGGCGGCTTGCAGGGCGAGACGGCCAGGTATGCCGGCGGCTTCAACCCGGTGAGTGCGGGCAAATGCCTTTGGGAGGCCTTGGTCTGCGTGGGCATGGGTCTTCTGATGCTCGCCATCTATCGGCGTCATTTCAACGCCCAGGGTCCGGTGGCGCGGTGGCTCTCTGACAATGCCTTCGGAGTCTATCTGATCCATCCGCCGATCCTGATTGGTTCTGCGATGCTCTTGCGCTCTGTCGAACTGAATGCGATTGGCAAGGCTGCGCTGCTGACCGTTGTCGCGGCGCTCGGCAGCTTTGCGGCCTCGGCCTTGATCTTGCGGAAATCGCCGTTGCGGGCGATCGTCTAGAGTCTGTGATGGATACGCTCAAAATACGTAATGCAGCCGACGTGGAGCAGGCGGTGCGGGCGGCGATCGCCGACCAGCAGCCGCTGGAAATCCTCGGTCATGGCTCCAGGCGGCTGATCGGCCAGCCGATGGCTACCAACGCGGTGCTCGATCTCTCGGCGCTCAACGCCGTGACGTCCTATGAACCGAACGAGCTCATCATCACCGTTGAGGCGGGTGCGCCGCTCTCGGACGTGATGTCGCTGATCGATTCCAAGAATCAGCAGTTTGCCTTCGAGCCGGTCGACACGGCCACCCTTCTCGGCACCGCGGAAACGGGCACCATCGGCGGCATGATCGGCGCGGGGTTCGCCGGTCCCCGCCGCATCCAGGCCGGCGGCGTGCGCGACCATCTGCTGGGGGCGCATGCGGTCTCGGGCTTCGGCGACAGCTTCAAGGCCGGCGGCAAGGTGGTCAAGAACGTCACCGGCTATGATCTCTGCAAGCTGCTTGCCGGCTCCTGGGGCACGCTTGCGGTCATGACCGAGGTCACCCTGAAGGTGATGCCGCGGCCGGAGAGCGAGCGTACGCTGGCGCTGCGCGGGCTCGACGACCTCGCCGCCAACCGGGCGATGACGGCCGCCCTCGGCTCGCCGTTCGATGTGTCCGCCGCCGGCCATGTGCCGGCCTCCGGGCTGCGCGGGGAGGTCAAGGGGCTCGAGGCTCTGGGATCACCGCGCCAGGCCGTCACCTTGTTGAGGCTGGAGGGCATTACCGCGTCCGCCACCCATCGCGCGGCCGCGCTCGCCCAGGCGTTGTCGCCATTCGGACCGGCGGAGATCCTGGAGGATGCGGTCTCCGCCCATGCCTGGCGCTCTCTGCGCGATGTAGAGCCCTTCGCGGCGGCGGGGGCGCTTGGGGCTTGGCCGGTCTGGCGGATCGTCTGTCCGCCGGCCTCGGGCGGCGCGCTGGGACTGGCGCTCGCCGGCGAAAGCGGGGGCGAGGTGATCTACGATTGGGGTGGCGGCCTGATCTGGGCCGCACTGCCGCCGCAAACCGACGCCCATGCGGGGCAGGTGCGCCGACGCGTCAGCGACGCCGGCGGCCACGCCACGCTGCTCCGCGCCCCCGAAGAGGTCCGCCGCAATGTCGACGTGTTCCATCCCCAGGCCCGCGGGCTTGCGGATTTGGCGGAGCGCGTCCGCGCGAGCTTCGATCCCGGGCGCATCCTCAATCGCGGCCGGATGAACCGGGCGGGCGCAGCATGAAGACCGAATTCAGCCTCGCCCAGCTCGCCGATCCCGATATCGTGGAAGCCGACAAGATCCTGCGCGCCTGCGTGCATTGCGGCTTCTGCACTGCGACCTGCCCGACCTATGTGCTGCTCGGCGATGAACTCGACAGCCCGCGGGGACGCATCTACCTGATCAAGGAGATGCTGGAAAAGGACCGCCCGCCGACAGCGGAAGTGGTCAAGCATATCGACCGCTGCCTTTCCTGCCTCGCCTGCATGACCACCTGTCCCTCGGGCGTGAACTACATGCACCTGGTCGATCAGGCCCGGGT
>NZ_JBAURI010001055.1:0-2696 GCF_049581145.1 Bradyrhizobium sp. | reverse complement strand
GGTCTACCCAGACGACGGAACTACAGGGCGCGCCCACTCGGAAATGAAAGCGCGAAAACCCGCCGCTCTACGGACGTCCGCTCCTCGCAGGAGCGAGTTCGCATTTGAGAAGGTTTAGAAATCGCAGCCAAGGCGCGCGATGGTGCCGAAATAAGCGCGGGTCGGCGTTATCTCGGCGCATTTTCCGGAAAGGTGGACACCGGCTTTCCGTCAGAAAATGTGACCAATAAAGGACGACCAGAGCGCGCTAGGAGATCGCAACGATCTCAAGCTCCTGGCCGGCTGCCCCGACGACATCTCCAACGGCGTGGCCGATCAGGAATCTTGCCACCGGGGAGGCAAAGGAAATCGAGCCGGCCTTGGGGTCCGCTTCATCCTCTCCGACGATGCGATATGTCTGGAGGCGCCCGTCGCCACGCCTGAAAGCCACCGTGCTCCCAAAAGCAACCGTGCTGGTCGACGTCGGGTTGGGGACGACCTGAGCCGTCCGGACTCGCGCCGCAAAGTAGCGTACATCGCGCAACGGGGGCGCTGCTTGCCGCCGTCTTTCGTTCACGTCTTCGATCGCCTGCGCGGCATCATACGCCTGGCGGGCGCTGTGGAGCTGGGTTTCAAGAGCCTTCAATCCCGCTTGCGTAACAAGATTCGGATGAGGTGAAACCGGGCGGTCGGGCAGCAGCGTCTCCGACGCCGTTTCGGCACTGTCTTCCTTGGTAAAGGCAACGCTCAACCGGAACTCCTGCAGGTGAGATAGGCATAGTTCATTGGCGCGGCCGCGGGAACGGCAGCGATATGAGCAGGCTGCTGCAGCAACTTCAAGGCATGGGAGCAGTGCGTATCAGGCCGCGCTCGGAAATGTCCTCTCCGAGCTCAATGCGTCGGCGGAGAGCCGGGGTCCCCCGGATCACGGGTTTGCCGCGACCATGTCGGCTGCGAGAGTGATACCAGGATGCTGCGTCATGGTTGATCAGCTTGGCACGATCCTCTCGTTCAGTCGTTGATCGACGATCCGGACTGTGCCGTCGATATCGGCATTGGGCATGCCAAGCTGATGCGAAATCAGCTTGACCAGGAGGTCGACCCGCTCGATGAAAGGTGCGCCATTGGCCACCGCGCGGGCCGCTGACGAGGGGTTGAGCAGGCTTTCCGCCGCCTTGGCGTATTTCTCGAATGGCACCTGATCCTTCGGGTCGGCCCCCAGACGCCGCGCGATGGCATCGACATGGTCGTAGATCGACTGTGAGAGCTTGAGGTCGCCGCGCACCGCGTCGCGGATCGACCGCGGCTCCTGCAGCGTGATGCAGCGGTAATTCCCGGTCAGCAACATCGACCATTTGGCGAGCGGCACGAACAGCGAATCGAACACTTTGAGCTTCACCGGCACGTCCTGGCCATCGAGCTTCACCGCGTCGATATCCGCTTCCAGCTCTCGCAGCAGCCGGTTATGCGCCTCATCCGCAAAAGTGGCGGCCTTGAAGTTTGTCGCCAGGCCGACATGCAGCACATTCGCAGGCTCCTCCGGCGGCCGGAAGGCCTGCGGATCCGGCGAGCAGAGCGTCACCAAGCCCGGCTCGAAACGCTCCCAGATCTGGGCATTGGTATAGGCCTCCTCCAGGTCCATGTCGGCCAGCGCCGGGATCCGCTTGAGATAGGGCAGGGGCGGCATGTTCATGATCGACAGACAGGGCAGCTTCGCCTCGGCGATCTTGATCATCAGCACCCGGATCGTATGGTTGGTGTATTGCGGCTCCTGCATCGCAAGTCCGACCAGATCATAGCGCGACAGGTCGACATTGTCGGGCGAGGTCGCATCCAGCGTGCCAGGCAGATCGCGCGAGAAGATCGACCGATGCGTCGGCTCGTCACGGAGTTTGATGCGGACCTCGGTGCCGTCACGATTGATGAGTGCCGCGGTCTTCTTCCGGCAAACCAGGGTCACGTTGTGACCGGCCATCAGCAATTTCGTCGACAGCAATGAGCCGTATGAGGCCCCAAGAATCAGAATGCTGCGCGCCATGCTCTCCCTTCCATTATGATTTTCTCTCGAACGCCCCGGGCCGGGCCGGCCTGAAAATATCCGTCACATCGGGGAGGCGCCTCGGCGCAAGACCAGAGCGGGAGACAACCTCGACGTCACGGCGCCTTCGGGCGAGGGGCGTCGGTGTCTATCGCAAATCGATGGGGATCACAATGATCTGGCGATCGCTTGGCGAGGGCCAGTTTCATCTCGCCCTCGCTGCGAGGCCTTATCATGATCCGACATGGACCGGCGTCATGACCATCGCCCGCCTCACGCGAACTGCGCGAGGCCGCGTCCGACGGACCAGTTCTCTTTCGGCGCGTCATAAATAGTGGTGAATACGTCATCCGGCCGGATGCCGGGGCTTTCGCCGAGCAGGTCGGCGATCCGCCGGAACAGCGCTTTCTTCTGCTCGACGGTGCGGGTGTTGAACACGGTGATCTGGATGTATACGAGGTCAGCGCTCCGGGCGACGCCATAGGCCGTGCCATGCCGGAAGTTCGCGGCCTCATGCTCGGTCATGGTCATGAACTGGTCGCCTTCGGGCACGCCGAGCGTTTCGCGCATCGCGCGGTAGAGGCCGTCAAAGATCGCCTGCCGATAGGCGTCAGGCTTTCCGGCACGCAATTGGATGTGAATGAGCGGCATTGCGGGTCCTTGTCATTTCGTCGTGGAG
>NZ_JBAURI010001054.1:0-1525 GCF_049581145.1 Bradyrhizobium sp. | reverse complement strand
CCTCAGCCGTCGACGCTATCCGTCGATCATCATGCCGCGATCGAGCGTATCCAGGCGAAGCGCGGCTTCGGAGTCCACGCGACGGTCTATGTCGCCGGCAACCTTCTGCTCGTCGCCGTCTGGGCGATCACCTCGCGAGGATATTTCTGGCCGATCTGGCCGATGCTCGGCTGGGGCTTCGGGCTCGGCATGAACTATTGGAGCGTCTTCCTCCGGAAGCCGATTTCGGACGACGAGATTCGGCGTGAAGTGGAGAAGCGGCGCTAGAGCGCGCGTCGGAACGGGTCCGCCCCGTCATTGCGAGCCATAGGGCGTAGAAAACGCCCTTCCTTCCGGACGGGCTATGGCGAAGCAATCCAGAGGCCACGCCGCCGCGCCACGATCACTGGATTGCTTCGCCGCTTCGCTCCTCGCAATGAGGGGCCCGTTCGAACGCGGGCTGCTCTAAACCCTCAGCGCCTCGCGTCTGCTCGCGATCCGGCGCCTTCGGCGCTCCGGCTTTCGAGCCTATTTAAGGTCTTTGCCAAACGCCAAAGCAAATGCCTATGAGACCTTAGGATGCTTTCCCACTGGGAGAGGAAGTGAGCCGATGAATGAGCGCGATGTGATCACGCCACAGATGCGGCCATTTTATCCGGCGGCGGCGGATTTTGTCAGCGGAACTGATTCACCGCGCGAATTTCTGGAGCGCTGCATTGCGGAACTCGATGCCTGGGAGCCGAAGATTGGGGCCTTCGTCACAGTCAACCTCGCCACTGCCAGGGAGGCCGCGGACCGCTCGACCGAGCGCTGGCGGGCCGTCAAGCCGCTTTCGCCAATCGACGGCATGCCGATCGGGGTGAAGGACATTATGGAGACCATCGACATGCCCACTGAATACGGTTCGCCGCTGTTTGTCGGCTTCCGCAGTGAGCGCGATTGCGCAAGCGTTGCGGCGCTGCGCGAGGCTGGCGCGGTGATCCTCGGCAAGACGGTGACGACCGAGTTTGGCCTTACGGAGCCGCTCGGGACACGCAATCCTTGGGACCTGTCCCGTACGCCGGGAGGTTCCAGTAGCGGTTCGCCCGCCGCGGTCGCCGTGGGCGCGATCAGCGTCGGGCTTGGCACCCAAGTGCTCGGCTCGATATTGCGGCCGGCCAGTTTCTGCGGCTGCTTCGGTTTCAAGCCGACGTTTGGAGCGATCAACCGCGGCGGGAGCTTTGATGCCCTTTCCCAAAGTACGCACGGCCCGCTCGCTGCAAGTCTGCCGGATGCATGGCAAGTTGCTTTCGAGATGTCCCGCCGCGCCGGCGGAGACCCAGGTTTTCCTGGCCTTTACGGTCCGCCGACCTCACCCACGCCGTGCAAACCGCAGCGACTTGCGGTCCTGGAGACCGATGGCTGGGGAGCGGCGACACCTGGGGCCAGGGAGGCTTTCGAAAAAGCGTCGGCAAAACTCAAGTCAGCGGGCGTCACACTCGCGTCGCGTCACGAAAATGAAAAAGTCGCGGCGCTCGAGGGCGCAATCCAGGGCGCTCGGGAACTC
>NZ_JBAURI010001053.1:0-2669 GCF_049581145.1 Bradyrhizobium sp. | reverse complement strand
GAGACGAACTGAAAGGTGTGTTTGTGACGCGGTCGGGGAGAGAACCGAATCGCGATGAGCTCAGCGAGATCGACGCTGCCGTCGAGCCTTTGGCGCAGCAGGCCGTGGCCAGGATGACCGACGGTGTTAACGCCGACGATACCCGCATATGGCAGCAGGTCGCCGCGGAATTGAGTCGCGCTGTCGAGAAACTCAAAGCAGCTGATCGCAATGGATGGCAGGGCGGACTGCCCGACATGTTGAGCGATTTCGTGATGGGGACTGGCAGCTTCGCGGGCTCAACTCCCCGGACTGCTGATCACCAGGATGTCATCAACACATACCTGCGCGAGGTTGCAACAAGGCTTGAAGGCAGCATTCAAGGTCGAGCCAAATCCGACTTGCTGGCCCAGGATCCTGCTTTGGCGCACGATCCGGCCCTGGACACTTTGGCCAACACGCAGGCCCGGCCGGACGTGCAGAGCGCCCTTGCCACGCTGGTGGAAGATTTCATCAACGCTGCCGCGAGCGCCGCGCAGGAAGCGCGCAGGCAGTCCGTCATGGCGCAGCTTGCAACGAAATTGTTCTATTCCGGATGGGATGCGGCGCAAAGGGTTGCGCGTGAAGTCACCGAGGACAAGACGAACTGGAAGGATCCCCTGTCAAAGGTCGCAGGCGACAATGCAGAGCGCGTGTTGGAAAAACAGATGACCGGGCAGTTGCAGGAGCGCGCGGAGGCCACGGCGAAGGCAACCGCGGAGGCGATGGTCAACGTGCGGGGCCAGGTCATCCGCGAGGCTACGGCCAGCGCGACGCGCGGCCCGTTGGCAAAGGGCGGAGAGATGTGGGCGCGCCGTAGTCCATTCCTCAGCGTCCGCAGCCGCGCCGTGAAAGATTACCTGAACGGCGAGAAAGGTGCCGTCGGCCTGAAAGAGTATGCAAGGACGTTCGTGAGAAGTGCGCTGGACGGCCTCTCCCAGGGTTTTGTCACCAACAGGTCCGCTTCGTGGGACGGCAACACGATCGTCGCCACGTATCTGCGCGGCGCCATGCAACGGCTCGAAGCCGACATTAGAACTTCGCATGGGACCGACGCTCTGGTCCAGACCGCGGTGCAGCAGGATCTGCCCGGCCTGGTGGACGATTTCATCGGCGTCGGCGCCGCCATCAAGGCAAAACGACTCGAAATCAACGGCGGCACCGATCAATGGGCGGACGCTCACCAGACCGCGCTGCTGAATGCCCTTCCGCAGATTTTGAGCGATCTCGTAGCCCGCCCCGATCAAACGGCCGGGCAGAAGGCGGTCGTCACCACGTATCTGGGCGCCGACCCGCAGCAGATCGCAGACACGATCAGGGCCCAGACGAGAGAGAGACTAATAGGAGAACGGCCCGCATATGCCAGGCTGATACCGGATTCTCGCGAAGCCGAGGTCGAGCGCCAGTCGGCGCCCGAGATTCAGGGAGCGCTGGCGCTGGCCGCGCGGACGAGTGATTTCGTCAACGCCGGCGCCTCCGGCGAGTGGGAGAAGGTCGCCGATAGTTTGAGCGGCGCAAGACAGGATCTCACGGACGGAATCACGGCAAAGATCCGAAAGGCAACTCCCGGCGCGACCGCCGGCAGCGTCGCCGATGCCGCCGAGGTCGAAACGCGGAAGCAATTGACCAGCTTGGTGGACAAGTTCGGCCTCGATAAGCATGACGCGGTGAAGATGGCCGCTACGCATGTGAATGAAGCTGCGGGAACTGCCAGACGATCGATCATCAGAGACCAATTGACGCGGATGGGATTGAACGGCGCCGTGCTCGACACCGCGACGGCGGCTGCGTTCCGGGCCTGGACCCAGGCGAGAGACAGCAACGAAGATACGATCCGCGCCATATTGGAGGAGGGGGGATTGACCGGCCCCGAGCTCGACTCGGTGACCGGGGCTGCGACTGCCGCCTTGGTCGAGGCTGATCCGGAGTTGCAGACGACGCGGAACGCCGAAGTCGTCGCCGTTGATGCACTCACTAAGAAACTGACCGGCGACAAGAAGTTTGCGGCATTTGCCAACGTCGCCGCCAACCCCCAGAAAGCCGAGAACCGCAACGTGATGGCGAAGGCCCGCGGGGGCGTCGAGAAACGGACCGCAAAACTGAGGAAACAGGCCCCCCGCACCGCCGACCGGATTGCGACGAGGACAACAAAACAGTCTGCCAGCTCTATCGCCCGTCAGCCGGACTTCGGTCCGCACGTCCGGGCCGATGTCGAGAGCCTCTTCGAGGCTGCGTTGAACGGCGGCGCGCCGGCGCTGCCTGCCGGCGCTGCTCCTGCAGCCCGGTCGAGGTCTGTGGAAATCGCCCTGCGCCGTAACGCCGTGCCTGACGACATCGTCAATGGTGCGCTGGCTGCGACGGCGGGTGCGACCGATTATGCGCGGACATCCACGCCTGGTGACCGGGCCGACAACAGCGCGATGGCCTTGCGGCTGGCTGGCCGGCTCGGCAGGAGCCACGCCGGCGACGCGCGCAAAGCGGCGCGAAGCGCGGCCGGCGAAGAGTTCGCCACGCGCCTGCCCGGGGAGGTTTTCGAGCGCAGCTTCGTCGCCGCTCCAAAGGGAAGGACAAAGCTCTCGTTCACGGAGAACGCGGTCTCGAAAGTCGCGGAAAAGTTCATGCGGACCGTGACCTATCATGCCGAAGTGTAC
>NZ_JBAURI010001052.1:0-7926 GCF_049581145.1 Bradyrhizobium sp. | reverse complement strand
GTGAAGGCGTTCTCGTTGCCGCCGACCTTCAGCACGGTTTGCGAGAATTCGCCGGCCGGATGCTTGGCCGTCCCCTTGAACATCAGATGTTCGAGAAAATGCGCGAGCCCGGATTTGCCCGGCGTCTCGTCCGCGGAGCCGACCTTGTACCAGACCATCTGCGTCACGACCGGTGTGCGATGGTCCTGGATCACAACGACCTGCAGGCCGTTGGGCAGCGTGAAGCTTGCCGGAGGGTCGGACGTCAGGGTGGTCTGGGCGAAGGCGCCGGTTGTGAAAAGAACGAGCGCTGCGAATAGCGAAATGGCGAGACGGTATGGGGACATCATGACCTGTCAGTTGCCCCGGGCAACATCGCCCGGGATAAACCGCGGCATGCTACACCGCGCGGCCGGTGGGTGATCGTCACGAAGCCGCGAGAGAAAATGCGGCTATTCGCCATACTTCCCGGCGGCCGGGTTGTATTCCTTGTTCATCGATTCCTTCGGCCCGGTGCCGTAGGCAAAGTTCGGCGACGGCGTCTGGTATCCGGGCGGCGGCTCGGTCAGGGATTCCCGCGGCGGTTCGGCCTTGAACTCCTTGGTCTCGGCCTTGTTACCGCCGCCGAACAGGTTGGAGAATCGGCCGTCGAAGCCGAGCTGCGAAGGGCTCAGGACCGCGTTGGTGCCGGGGTCGCCGCCGGGCTGCTCTGATTCGGAACCATGGGTGCTGGCGCCGCTGGGCGCGGTCTTGCCGACATTGAGCTCGCTGGGGCTCAGCACGCGCGCGGCCTCGACAGGGTCCTTGTTCTCCTTCTTGCGCCGGGCGACCTCCTGCTTATGGCGCTGGACATCCGGATCCTTCGGCCAGTTCGGCACTTTCACTTCCGCGGAGGCAGAAGCCGGCGGCGGCAGGTCGAGCTTCGGCGGTACCACCAGCGGCGAGCGCTCGCGATAGTCGATGCCGCCGTTGTCCATGTTGGTGGCACCCATGCCCTTCATCAGGCCTTCAATGACCTTTTCCTCGAAGGTCTTGTCATCATCGTCGTCATCGCCGGCGCGGGCCGCACCGGACGCCAGCAGCAGACCCACGCCAAGAACCATTGCTGAGATATGCACGGCGCGCCTTGCCGTGCCTGAGGAACCGCGTCGCATCCAACCGCTGAGTTCGGATTTGCGCATCGCTCTACCTGCTCTTTCTGCGGGCCAAAACTGCTGCGGGCCAAGAATTTCCGCGCGCCAGAGACAGCGGCGCCTGAGCGCCATGTTCCGCCTCTTTGGCTGTACTCAGTCTGGTCGTATCGACCGGGATCAGGGCACTTTTACGGCGGGGACCCCCACGAAGGAATCATACAACAGGCCGATCACCCCGGCAACAATGGCTGCGTCCGCAAGGTTGAACACGTACCAATTATAGGTATTTCCACCGATCTGGAGGTGAAACAGGGCAAAATCGACCACCGCGCCATGGGCCAGCCGGTCGATGCCATTGCCGACCGCGCCGCCGATGATCAGTCCGAGCGCGACGGTTGCCATCCGGGTCTGCGAGCGCATCATCCAGATGCCGAGCGCGATCACGGCCAGCACCTTGACCGCCATCAAGGTGAATTGGGCGGCCTGGCTGTCGTTCTGGAACAAGCCGAAGCTGATTCCGATATTCCAGGCCAGCACGAGATCGAAGAACGGCGTCACCCGTACCGTGCCGCGGTGGGCGATGTCGAACACGTAGAGCAGCCAAGCCTTCGAGGCCTGGTCGATGATCAGCGTCATGACGGCGGCCAGGAGGCCGGAGCGGAGTGGGGTCATGTCGAAGATGCCGCCGCAAGACGAAGAGACGTCGTCCCGGCGAAAGCCGGGACCCATACCGGGTGATCTCTGTATTCGGCAAAATGCCTGTGACTACGCTCTCGCTTCACTGGAACCGCCTGTGGCTGTGGGTCCCCGCTTTCGCGGGAACGACGATGGAGTTTAGAGGCTCCCTCCCAGCGCCTTCCATTCGCGCAGCGCCTTGGCATCGCGCGGCGACACGTCGGGATAATCGGGGTCTTCGCCGACGGTGGGCAGGATCTTCCAGGAGCGTGCGCATTTGGTGCCGACCGCCTTCTCGACCACGACGGCGACGTCAGAGACATCAGCAAGCCGGAAGGCGGCTTGCGGGGCATCGTCATTGGTCACTTCGGCACTTGAGGTGATGCAGATTTCGGCGAGGTCGACATCGAACAGCGTCCTGAAGATCTCGGGATCGGCAACATAGACCACGGGCGAGGCTTCGAGCGACGAGCCGATGCGTTTTGCGGCGCGTTCCAGCTCCAGCGCCCCGGTCACGACGCGGCGAACGTTGCGGATGGTCTGCCATTTTTCGGCCAGCGCATCGCCACGGAATTTTTCCAGGCCTTGGGGGAACAGCACCAGATGCACCGACGGCTCGGCGTCGGGTCGGTAGAGCCGCCATGCCTCGTCGCAGGTGAAGCTCAAGACCGGCGCGAGCCAGCGCAGGATCGCGTCGCAGATGATGTCAATCGCGGTCAGCGCGGATTTCCGCGCCGGCGACGAGGCCGGGTCGCAATACAGCGTGTCTTTGCGGATGTCGAAATAGAATGCCGACAATTCCGAATTCATGAACGCGGATAGCGTCGCGACCACGGTCTTGTAGTCGAACGCAGCATAGGCCCTGTGCACGATCCCGGCCTGCTCGGCGAGATGATGCAGCATCAGCCGCTCCAGCTCCGGCATTTCGGCATGCGCGACTTTATCGTCCGGCTTGAAATGGTGCAGCGTGCCGAGCATCCAGCGGATCGAGTTGCGCAGCTTGCGGTAGGTCTCGATGGTGTTCTTGAGGATTTCCGGGCCGATGCGCTGGTCGTCGGCATAGTCGGTGGCGCAGACCCACAGCCGCAGGATATCGGCGCCGGAATCCTTGATCACCTTCTGCGGCTCGACGGTGTTGCCGAGCGACTTCGACATCTTGCGGCCGTTCTCGTCCAGCGTGAAGCCGTGGGTCAGCACCACGTCATAGGGCGCGCGGCCGCGGGTGCCGCAGCTTTCCAGCAGCGAGGAATGAAACCAGCCACGGTGCTGGTCGCTTCCTTCCAGATACATCACGGTGTCCTGGCCGCCATCGATCTTGCGCCTGATGCCGGCGAGCCCCGGGAAATGTACAGGGTCTTCCAGCACGAACGCATGGGTCGAGCCGGAGTCGAACCAGACGTCGCAGATGTCGTCGATCTTCTTCCAGTCTTCATTGGCAAGCGCGCCGAGAAACCGCTCGCGCGCGCCGTCCATGTACCAGGCATCGGCGCCCTCCTGATCGAAGGCGTCGGCGATGCGCTTGTTGACCGCCTGGTCCTGCAGGATCTCGGCGGAGCCGTCGCCCTTCTCGCGCACGAACACGGCGATCGGTACCCCCCAGGCGCGCTGGCGCGAGATCACCCAGTCGGGGCGGCTCTCGATCATGCCGTTGATGCGGTTCTGTCCCGACGGCGGCACCCACTGCGTCACCGAGATCGCGCGCAGCGCGCGGGCGCGCAGCGTGTCGCCGGGCTTCGCCTGGCCGTGGCCAGCGATGCCCATAGCCCCGGGCGTGCCCGGGGGGTCCACAATAGGCTTATCCATCGCGATGAACCATTGCGGCGTGTTGCGGAAGATCACCGGCTTCTTGGACCGCCAGGAATGCGGATATTGGTGCTTCAGCCGCCCGCGCGCGAGCAGCATGCCGGCCTCGATCAGCGCCTTGATCACGGCCTCGTTGGCATCGCCCTTTTCGCCCTTGTCGTTGATGACGCGTTTGCCGGCGAAGCCCGGCGCATGGTCGGTCAAGGCGCCGTTTTCGTCGACGGTGTAGGGGATCGTGGTGGCGATGCCGCGGCTCTCCAGCTCTTGCGCATGTGCCATCCAGACGTCGAAGTCCTCGCGGCCGTGGCCCGGGGCCGTGTGCACGAAGCCGGTGCCGGTGTCATCGGTGACGTGATCGCCGGGAAGCAGCGGGACCGTGAAAGAGTACCCGCCGAGACTCTTCAACGGATGGGCGCATTCCATCGCGTCGAGCGTATCGGTGGAGATGTCGCGCAGCTTCTCATAGGCCGCGACGCGGGCCTGCTTGAACACGCTGTCCGCCAGCGCATCCGCCAGGATCAGGAGATCGCCGTGCTTCACCCAGTTGTCGGCCGGCGCATCGGTCACCTTGTAGAGCCCGTAGGCGATCTTCGGGGAGAAGCTGATGGCGCGGTTGCCGGGCAGCGTCCACGGCGTCGTGGTCCAGATCACGACACTTGCCGACGCCAGCGCGCCGTGCGCCGGCGAGGTGACCGGAAACTTCACCCACACCGTATCCGAGGTGTAATCCTCGTATTCGACCTCGGCCTCGGCGAGCGCGGTCTTTTCCACCACGCTCCACATCACCGGCTTGGAGCCGCGATACAGCGTGCCGTTGCCGGCGAATTTCATCAGTTCGCGGGCGATCTGCGCCTCGGCGAAATAATCCATCGTGGCGTAGGGATGGTCCCAGTCGCCGATGATGCCGAGCCGCTTGAACTCCTCGCGCTGCACGTTGAGCCAGCGCGTCGCATAGGCGCGGCACTCCTTGCGGAACGCCACCATCGCGGCGGGGTTGCGAAAGTCCGGTTTGGCCTTGCCCTTGGAGCGGTAGTTTTCTTCCTCGATCTTCCATTGGATGGGCAGGCCGTGGCAGTCCCAGCCCGGCACATAGTTGGAATCGAAGCCGAGCATCTGCTGGCTCTTGGTGACGACGTCCTTCAGGATCTTGTTCAGCGCGTGCCCGATATGGATGTTGCCATTGGCATAGGGCGGCCCGTCATGGAGGACGAATTTGGTCCGGCCCTTGGCCGCTACGCGCAGCTTCTCGTAGAGCTGGATATCGTTCCAGCGCTTGAGCATCTCCGGCTCGCGCTGGGGCAGGCCGGCGCGCATCGGGAACTCCGTCTGCGGCAGGAACAGGGTTTTGGAATAATCTGTGGCGTCGGACTTTGGCGGCTTTTCGGACATCGGGCTCTGGTCTTGACTGGGAAAATCTGGCTTGAAGTTTCGGCCTGGAAGAGGCGCTGAAACACGATCAATCGCGGATCAACGAGGACATCCCGGTCTTGCGCCGAGCCAAAGCTCAGGCGGAAGCCGGGCCGCTAATGCCGATGGTGCGCCGCGCGAACATACGGGTGTCCATAGCAGGGGCGTGCGGAAATCGCAAAGGCCTGATCCCGCGCCTTGCTCTTGCGCCGTTTAGCCGATCGCCCCGAGCTTTGGAAACGCAGCCGGCGCCGCGGCCAGTTGCGCGCGGGCTTTCAGGCTGTCGTCGTCCATCTGGCGCACCAGCGCCTCTATCCCCGCAAATCTCACTTCCTCGCGGATGAAGCCGATGAAGGCGACATCAAGGCTCTCGCCGTAGAGATCGCCCTTGAAATCGAACAGGAAGATCTCCAGCAGCGGCGCGCCATTGTCGAAGGTCGGCCTGCGGCCGAAACTGGCGACGCCGTCGAGGCGCTGTTGGCCGCGGCCGACCCGCACGGCATAGATCCCGTGTCTCAGCCCGCAATGCTGGTCGAGACGGATATTGGCGGTGGGGTAACCAAGCTCGCGGCCGCGTTTCTCGCCATGGATCACCTCCCCGGTCACGAACCAGGGGCCGCCGAGCATCGCGGTCGCTTCCGCGATCTCGCCTTCGGCCAGCGCCATCCGAATCGCGCTGGACGACACCGGCCGCTCCTCGATATCGACATGCGGCTGCACGTCGACCTCGATGCCGAGCCGGGGCGCCTCGCTTACCAACAGGCTCGGCGAGCCGACCCGGCCCTTGCCGAAATGGAAATCATAGCCGACAGCGATCCCGCTTATCCCGAGCCGCTCGATCAGGTCATGGTGAATGAAATCCTGCGCCGTGGTCTGGGCCCGGGTCTTGTCGAACGTCATGACCACGGCACCGGACAGACCGGTTCCGGCCAATAGCCGGAGCTTTGCGGCTTCATCGGAGAGCCGGAATTGCGGGGTGTTCGGGCTGAAGAAGCGGCGCGGATGCGGCTCGAAGGTCACGGCCAGCGCAGGTCGGCCATGCGCTCGAGCCATCTCCAGCGCCGCGCCGATGACGGCCCGATGCCCGAGATGGACGCCGTCAAAATTGCCCATCGCCACCACCGCTCCCCTGGGAATGGCGGCAGTGGGCGTATTGTCACGGATAACGGTAAAAGCGGGCGTCATTTCCGGGATTGCTTCGGGATTTGCTTCGGGATTCGGCGTGGCCGGACCGTGACTTGGGCGGTGCGAAGAAGTCAAGTATCGGAACGCCGGCCCAAGGCGTCGTTGCGCGGCGTGGCGTCGCCGCTGCTGTGCGCAGTTAACGGGCTGTTTAAGGGCTGGTGCTAGTTCTTGAGCTGGATTTGGCCGAGCAGATGGCCTCTGAGCCGGCTCGGTTTCGGTGTGCAGGATTCGTTCGCGCGGGGAAGTAAAGATGGCGGTTGATCTGTCGATGTCGGTTCTGGTGGTGGATGACTACAGCACCATGATCCGGATTATCCGGAACCTGCTGAAGCAGCTCGGTTTCGATAATATCGATGACGCCAGCGACGGATCCGCCGCGCTGAACAAGATGCGCGTCAAGAAATACGGGCTTGTGATCTCCGACTGGAACATGGAGCCGATGACCGGCTATGACCTGCTCCGCGAGGTGCGCGCCGACCCCAACCTCGCCACCACCCCCTTCATCATGATCACCGCGGAGTCCAAGACCGAGAACGTGATTGCGGCGAAGAAGGCCGGCGTCAACAACTACATCGTCAAGCCGTTCAACGCCGCGACACTGAAGACCAAGATCGAGGCGGTATTCCCGGACATGGCGAGCGCGTAAGGGCGCGAGGGCGATACCCTCTGCGTCGTCCCGGCCAACGGGTCGGCGCAAAGCGCCGCCCGATGACAGGCTCCGGCCGGGACCCATACCGGGTGATCTATCCGACAAGGCAATTTGGCTGACGCCCGTTCAACAACCACTCCGGTGGTTATGGGTCCCGCCGTTCGCCGGCACGACATCCGAAGGTGGTCTCTGCGCGTTCTACCACCGCAGCTCGCGGATCAACGCGCGTGGCGGGTGGCCGAACAATTCCTTCACCGACGCCGGATCGAGTTGATCGATCCCCTCGAATTCCTCCGAGTGAATGCCCCGCGTCACGAACAGGCAATCGATGCCGAAACCGTGCGCGCCGGCGAGATCGGTGCGCACGGAATCGCCGATCGCGAGCACCTGGCCCGGCTGCACCGTCTGGCCGCGGCGCTGCGCGGTCGCGAGTTCGATGGCGCGCTCATAGATCGGCCGGTGCGGCTTGCCGTAGAAGATCACCTCGCCGCCGAGCTCGCGATAGAGCTCGGCGATCGCGCCGGCACAGTAGATCAGCCGGTCGCCGCGCTCCACCACGATATCGGGATTGGCGCAGATCAGCGGGAGCTTGCGCTCGCGCGCCTCGAGCATCATCGCGCGGTAATCCTCGGCGGTCTCGGTCTCGTCGTCGAGCAGCCCGGTGCATACGATGTAATCGGCCTCCTGCAGCGGCGAAAGCACCGCATCGAGGCCGCGATAGATCGACGCGTCGCGCTCGGGGCCGAGCCAGAACAGCTTGCGTCCGGGATGGTCGGCGACATAGAGCCGGGTCAGGTCGCCCGAACTGACGATCGCGTCATAGGTCTCGTCGGCGACGCCGAGCTTGCGCAGTTGCCGCTGCACGGATTCGGCCTGCCGCGGCGCATTGGTGATGAGAATGACGGTGCCGCCCCGACTTCGAAAGCTGTGCAGCGCCTGGCAGGCCTCCGGGAATGCCTCGATGCCGTTGTGGACCACGCCCCAGATGTCGGACAGCACGACCTCCACGCCATCCACGAGGTTGTGCAGTCCTTCGACAAACCGCAGGGTGACCATGGCGCGCCGTCAGCTGGGGCCGGCGGCGCGGCGCGCCAG
>NZ_JBAURI010001051.1:0-7793 GCF_049581145.1 Bradyrhizobium sp. | reverse complement strand
CTACTGATCTTTGCCTTCGCGCATGCGGCGTTTCGCAGCTCAATGGGGCAGGTGGCGGCCGGATTTGCGATGGGTCTTCTGGCCGCTGCGGGCTGGTTCGTTACCGGCTATCTCGGCGCCGACGATTTCAATCCGGTCCCGGTGACGTCGCTGACCTTCATCGCGCCGATCGCGGACGGCCTGCAATATGCGATGCTGTCGACCGGGCTCACCCTGAATTTCGGCATCGCGACGGTGGGCGGCGTATTTGCCGGCAGCCTGGTCACGGCGCTGGTCACCGGACGCTTCCATTGGGAGGGCTATCGATCGCCGCGTCACATGCTGCGTTCGGCCGGCGGCGCCGCGCTGATGGGCGCGGGCGGCGCGATGGCCTATGGCTG
The DNA here is from genome assembly GCF_049581145.1 of Bradyrhizobium sp. Lineage (GTDB taxonomy): Bacteria > Pseudomonadota > Alphaproteobacteria > Rhizobiales > Xanthobacteraceae > Bradyrhizobium. The sequence continues at coordinate 7,413 of NZ_JBAURI010001051.1, read as the reverse complement.
CTCGGTCGGGCAGGGGCTCACGGGACTGTCGACCTTGGCGCTGGCGTCCTTCGTCGCTGTCGCCGGAATCATGCTCGGTACGGCTATGGGATTGCGCGGCGCGCTCCGCGTGCAGCCGCTGGCGGCGGAGGCCGTGCCTAAAGCGCTGTAGCGCGCGAGGTCGCCAGCCGAATCACCTCGAGATAGCCGCGCCGCACTTCCATGCGCTTGATCAGGCCCTTTTCGACCAGCTGCCGATGCGCTTCCGCCAGATGGTAGCACGGCAAATACATGAACAGGTGGTGTTCGGCGTGATAGTTCACCCAATAAGGCGCAATCAACGCCCGCTCGATCGGACCGGCCAGCGTGGTGCGGGCATGACTGAACGGGTCCTCGCCGGTCGATGTGCAGGCATGTTCGGCAATGTTGCGGACCCGCGTAACCAATGACAGCCAGGTCGCCATCGCCAACAGCCAGACGCCGACATACCAGATGCCGGCGCCGGCCAGCCAGAACACGGCGAATAGCAGCGCATTCAGGCCAAGGAAGCGCAGCATCTTTTCGCGGCCGGTCGCGACAAAACTCTCATGCGACACCGCGGCGTCTTTCGCCGCGGGCCTGAACAGCGACAACAACAGCGGCAGCCGCTGCTTGATGAAAGTCTGTCCGGTGAGATCGCGGATCGCCTTGCGGCCAAAACTATCCTTGCTGATCGGGAAGGGCGCCGACAGCGAGAGGTCGGGATCTTCCGGCTGCTGGGTGAATTTGTGATGCTGCAGATGATAGGCGCGGTAGCTCGGCAGATCGGCGCCGACCGGCACCGCGCACAGCCATTGCCCGACCCATTCATTGATCGTCCGGTTGGTGCAAAGCCCGCCATGGGCCGCCTCGTGCATCAGGATCGCAAGCCCGAGCTGGCGCGTGCCCACCACCATGACCGCAAGCAGCCAGGTCAGCGGGTTGGGCCATAGCATGAGCAGCGCCATGCAGGCCGCGATGGTGCCCCAGGCATGCAGCACCAGCCAAAGGCCGCGCAGCGAACTGCGCGAGGTGAGCTGGCGCCATTCCTCCGGCGTGAAGACGGTCTTGGGATCGATGCGTGCCACCGCGGGCATCAGCGCTTCCTGGTTTCGGCCGATGATATGCTAGTCGGCCGCGCGGGTCACGATGCGAATCTCCGAGGTCAGGGTGCGATGCACCGGGCATTTGTCGGCGATTTCCAGCACCCGCTTGCGCTGTTCGGCATCGAGCGCGCCTTCGAGACCGATCACCACTTCGATCTGGTCGAGCAGACCTTCCTTGGTCTCGCACTCGGCGCAATCCTGCGCGTGGATCTTGCTGTGGCTGAGCGTGACGGTGGCGCGCTCCAGCGGCAGCGATTTGCGGTCGGCGTAGAGCCGCATGGTCATCGACTTGCAGGCGCCGAGCGCCGCCAGCAGGAAGTCGTAAGGTCCGGGACCGGAGTCCTCGCCGCCGGCGGAAGCGGGTTCATCGGCAAGCATCCGGTGCGGACCGACGGTCACCGTCTGCTGGAACTTGCTGTTGCGGGTTTCGCGCACCACTACGTTGCGCGGCGCGCCAGCAGGATCGGCGGCTTGCGCGGGGACGGTCGCGTCGAGATAGCGGGTGACCCAGGCGGCGATGACATCGGCGACGTAGGCCGCGTCGCGCCGCTGGCTCAGGAGATGGTCGGCGCCGGCGAGCGAGACAAAGCTTTTGGGATGCTTGGCCGACAGGAAGATCCGCGTCGCATTGTCGATCGAGACGGTATCGTCACTCGGCGCATGCATCACCAAGAGCGCCTTGCGCAGGGTGGTGACGCGCGCCATCAGGCGGTGCTCGGTGATGTCCTCGAGGAATTCACGCGTGATGTGGAAGGGGCGGCCGGCCAGCGAGACTTCGACCCGGCCGAGCTTGCGGATGTCGTCGACCTGGTCCTTGAACAGGTCGGTGACATGGGCGGGATCGGAGGGGGCGGCGATGGTGACGACGGCCTTTGCCTCCGCAATCTGCCCGGCGGCGGCGAGGATCGCGGCACCGCCGAGGCTGTGGCCGATCAGGATCGCCGGCGCCTGTCGCGTCCCTCGCAGATGATCGGCTGCGTGGATGAGATCGGCGACATTGGAAGTGAAGGTCGCGTTGGCGAAATCGCCTTCGCTGGAGCCCAGGCCCGTGAAATCGAACCGCAGCACGGCGATGCCCTTGGCCGCCAGCGCGGCTGATATCCGCGACGCCGCCAGCACATCCTTGCCACAGGTGAAACAATGGGCGAACAGCGCATAAGCCCGCGGCTCGCGCTCGGGCAAGTCGAGCGCGGCGGCGAGCTGATGGCCGCCCTCGCCGGTGAATTGAAAACGCTCGATCGGCATGGGCGGTCTCCATCCGGATGGCCACCTCTCCCTTCGGGATAGGTGACAAGGAACGCTGACAATCAATCGTCGGAATAGCGCTGCTCCAGCCACGGGTCGCCACGGTTGTGATAACCGCGGACTTCCCAATAGCCCGGGGCGTCCTCTGCAACGAATTCGATCGCCTGCAGCCATTTCGCGCTCTTCCAGAAATAAAGATGCGGCACCACCAGCCGGACCGGGCCGCCATGTTCGGCGGTGAGCGGCGTGCCGGACCAGCTATGGGCGAGCAAGGCGTCTTCGGCAGCGAAATCCTCGAGCGCGAGATTGGTGGTGTAGCCGTCATAGCAGTGCAGCACCACGAAGCGGGCGCGATCGTTCGGTTGGCACGCCGCCAGGAGATCGCGGGTGGAAAATCCCCGCCACTGGTTGTCGTAGCGCGACCAGGTGGTGACGCAATGAATGTCGGAGACGAAATTAGCCTGGCGTTGTGTCAAAAATTCCGCAAAATCCCAGAAGATCGGATGCGCGATCGCGCCATGGACGTCGAGCCGCCAGTGCTCGCGCGAGATGTCGGGGGTGAGGCCGAGATCGAGCGTAGGCCAATCCCTGGTGAGATGCTGGCCCGGCGGCAGGCGCTGATCCTCGGGACGCGCGACCTGTCCGGTGAGGAAGCGGCCTTGCTGCGCCCAGCGCTGCTTGCTGCGCGTCAGCTTGCTGTCATGCGACGGTTCAGGTTGCGGCGGCTCATGCGGCTCGGCCATCGCCTCGGCCTTTCGCTATTTGTGGCGCTATTCGTGGCGGTGCATCGCCGACTGGTGCTTGGTGTCACGCATGGTCGCATAGATGAGCAACGAGAGGAAGATGACGCCGCTGAGATAATAATAGAACCAGTCCTCGTGGCCGAGGCTCTTGAAAGAGAGCGCGATCGCAGGCGCGGTGCCGCCGAATACCGACACCGTGATCGCATAGGGAAAGCCGACCCCGAGCGCGCGGACATTGGTCGGAAACAGTTCCGCCTTCACGACCGCGTTGATCGAGGTATAACCGGCGACGAAAATCCAGGCCGCGCAGATCAGAAGGAAGGCCATCAGCGGCGTCTTGGTTTCCTTCAAGGTCATCAGGATCGGCACCGTCGCGAGCGTGCCGACCACGCCGAAGAAGATCAACAGCGGCTTGCGGCCGATGCGGTCTGACAGCGCGCCGTAGGTCGGTTGCAGCAGGATCGCGAACACGAGCGAAGCGAAAATCACCATGGTGGTCTGGTCTTCGGTCAGTCCCGACGATAGCCTGACGAAGGTCTGCATGTAGGTGGTGAAGGTATAGAATGCCGCGGTGCCTCCGGCGGTGAGGCCGACCACCAGCAGCACTTCGCGCGGATATTTCAACAGGCCGCGGATCGAGCCGCTCGGCTTGGCTATCTTGCTGGCTTCGACGAAGGCGTCGGTCTCCTGCAGGCTGCGCCGCATCACCGCGGCAAAGATCGCGAGCAACGCGCCGATCACGAACGGGATGCGCCAGCCCCAAGCCTTCAATTCGGCCGGGGTCAGGAAGACCTTCTGCAGCAGCAGCAGCACGATGATTGCGGTGAGCTGGCCGCCGATCAAAGTGAAGTACTGGAAGCTGGAATAGAAGCCGCGATGTTTGGCGTCGGCGACTTCGCTGAGATAGGTCGCGCTGGCGCCGTACTCGCCGCCAAGGCTGAGGCCCTCGATGACGCGCGCCAGCGCCAGGATCGCCGGCGCTGCGACGCCAATCGTGGCATAGGTCGGCGTCACCGCGATGATCAGGGAGCCGAAGCACATGCACACCACCGACAGCGTCAGCGACAGCCGCCGGCCGAAATGGTCGGCGAGGTAGCCGAACAGCCAGCCACCGAGCGGCCGCATCAGGAAGGTCGCGGCGAACAGCACGGCGGCATTAAGCTGCTGCACCACCGGATCGCTCTGCGGAAAAAACGCCGGCGCGAAATAGAGCGCGAAGGCGGTGTAGGCGTAGAAGTCGTACCATTCGACCAGATTGCCGATCGAGCCGATCAGAATGGCCTTCACCCGCCGCCGCATGTCGGCGAGGTCGAGCTGTTCCGGAACCGGCGTACCGATGGCTTGGTCTGTCAATGTCCGGTCTCCGAAATGGCTCTTTTGTGGCAGACCTTTCAGGTAGCCTTTCCGAACAGGAACGGCAACTGCCGCGGCCCGCGCACCGTGCCCTCCGACCATGTGACCTTGCCTGCCGGGTCGAGGTGAAAGTCCGGAATTCGTCTCAGCCACTCCTCGATTGCGACCGTCATTTCCATGCGCGCCAGGTTGGAGCCGACGCAGCGGTGAATGCCGAGCCCGAAGGCGGCGTGGCGGTTCTCCTTGCGATCGAGCACGACCTTGTCGGCATCCGGAAACATCGCCGGGTCGCGGTTGGCGGCCGGGAACGACAACAGCACCATGTTGCCCGGCTTGACCGGGCAGCCGCTGACCACGGTTTCCTTCACGACTTCGCGCGCCATCGTCACCGGCGAATAGGCGCGCAGCAATTCCTCCACCGCGGTCGGCATCAGCTCGGGCTGGCCGACCAGCCGCTCGCGGTCGGCGGGCGTCTGCGCCAGATGCCACAGCGAGGAACCGATCGCGCTCCAGGTGGTGTCGATGCCCGCAATCAGGATCAGCCGCAGGGAACCCAGCACATGTTCGTCCTCGAGCGGCTGGCCGTCCCTCGTCCGCGCCTTCATCATGGTCGAGATCAAATCGTCGCTCGGATGCGTCTTGCGATGTTCGACATGACCGGCGAAATACTCGGTCATCTCGTTCGCGCCGCGCATCAGCGCCTCCTGGTCCTTGATGCCGAGCTCGAGGATCTCGTGGATCCATTTGATGAAGAGATCGCTATCCTGTTCGGGAATGCCGAGCATGTGGGCGATGGTGCGCACCGGCACGTGCTTGGTATAGCGCGCCGCCGCGTCGCATTTCCCGTCGGCGATGAACTCGTCGATCAATTCGTTGCAGATCGCGCGGACCCGCGGCTCCAGCCTCTTCATTGCGTCGGGCGTAAACGGCGGCAGCAGCAACTGCTTGGCCGGCTTGTGCTCCGGCGGATCGGAGGTGATCGGGGGGGCCCGGGCGGTGAGCTCCGGCCGGACGTCGCGCACCAGCACGCGGCGCGAGGAGAAATGCTCGGTGTCGTGGGCGATCTCGCGGACCGCCTCATAGGTGGTCGGCAGATAGCAACCGAGGAATCGCTCGGTATGCACCACCGGACTTGCCGCGCGCAATTCGTCCCAGATCGGGAACGGATTTGCGGTCCATTGCGGATCGGTGTGGTCGAAATCGTGCACCCAGTCTGTTACTGGCGGGTGTTCGGGCAGCACGCGAGCGGGATCGGACATCAGCGCAAATCCTTATCTGATTTGATGGGTTGCAGCCGTGGTTGCTGGGCGTTTCGCATCGGCCGCCGTTGGCTTGCTTCTACTGCTCGGTCACCTCGATGGCGAACTCCGGGCAATTGGCTTTCGCAAGCCACGCCTTATCCTCGAGCCCCTCGGGCACCGTGCCGTCGCCGGCCTCGTGCGCGTTGCCGTATTCGTCGAGATCGAACAGTTCCGGCGCCAGCGATTTGCAGCGCGCATGACCCTGACACTTGTCCTGGTCGACATGGATCTTCAGCTGCGCCATCGAAGCACCTCCCTCTTGATCGCGCGGCCCGCGCTGACGTTTCCTGCATGATCGGCGTATTGTTCGCCGCAGGCCCGCTTGTTCGCCGCGCCCGTAAGTTATAGCCTATTACATTGGTGCCGCCGCAAATCTGTCAAGTCAAAAGATCGTCGATCGCCGCGTTGCCAATTTCGTGAAGAACCATGTCGCCTCAACGCGTCCGCAAGCTGCAAAACACCTACCATCACGGCGATCTTCGCGATGCGCTGGTGCGTGGCGCGCTGAAGGAAGCCGAACGGGGCGGGCCAGAAGCCATCAGCATCAAGGCGCTGGCCAAACAGCTCGGCGTCTCGCAGCCGGCGCCCTACCGGCATTTCGCCGACCGCGAGGCGCTCTTGGTCGCGGTTACGGCGGAAGCGTTTCGGCAGTTCAATGCGATGCTGCGCGAGGCAACCAGGAAGCCGTCAAAGCGCTCGAAACTGTCGCGCATCGCGCAGGCAACGCTGGATTTCGGCCTGCGCCGCAACGGCATCTACCGGTTGATGTTCGCCACCCGCACCAAGGCCGGCGCACCGAAAGGCAGCGAACTGCACTTGGCCGCGATGGAAACCTTTGGCCTGGTGCTGGAAGCCTTGGGGCCGCCTACCGCCGGCTTCCTGCGCGAGCGGCACGCGCTGGCGATATGGACTGGCGTGCATGGCGCGGTGATGCTGGCGGAGCAGGGCCTGCTCACCGGCAAGGCCGCGCGCATCGGCATCGCGGACCTGGTCCAGGACATGGTGAAGCAGACCGAACTGGCGCTTGCGGCCGCGATCCAGGACGCCGGCGCGCAGGCTTGACTGACTATCTCGGCGGCCGCGGATCGATCGGTGTCGTGCCGCGGACGCCCAGGATATCCTCCAGCACCTTGGCGGAGGCGAGCAGTTTTGCCTCGCCGCGCGGCGGCGCCACCATCTGCAGTCCGACCGGAAGGCCGGAGGCGGTGAAACCGCAGGGCAGTGACAGCGCCGGGCAGCAGGTCAGCGTGATCGCATAAACGATTCCGAGCCACTCGACGTAATTTTCGAATTTCTTGCCGCCGCATTCGGCGACATAGCGATGCTCGACCGGGAACGGCGGCACGATGGTGGCCGGCGTCAGCAGCAGGTCGTAGGTGGCAAGGAATTCCAGCGTCCGCGCGGCCATCGCGACGCGCTGCGTCTCGGCGCGCGCGATCTGCTCGACCGTAAGCTTGAGGCCCTGTTCGATATTCCAGATCACCTCGGGCTTGAGCTGGTCGCGGTGCGTTCGCAACAGCTCAGCCTTGGTGACGGCGAAATAGAACGCGCGCAGCACGTGGAAACATTCATGGGCGTCACGGAGGTCCGGATGGGCCTCCTCGACGATGGCGCCGGCCTCGGCAAAGCGGGCGGCGGCCTTGCGCGTGATCGCGGCGACCTCGGGAT
>NZ_JBAURI010001050.1:0-8794 GCF_049581145.1 Bradyrhizobium sp. | reverse complement strand
TCATGAGCAACTCACCTCGTCAAGCTAAATCACTAAATTACATGGCTACATAAAACATGCCTGAAACAAGGTTGTGCAAATATTATCAGCCGCTTAGGCTCGGAAAGCCACGCAACTTCCGTCTAGTGACCAGGCAGCATGTCACAGGAGAGTAGAGCCACCAGCCCCGTACGCCTTTGCCCGATGCGTCCATGCCAAGAATCGCCGCCTCGAATTGATGTCTGGCTATCGAAATGCCGGCGCTATGTCTGCCCGCCGGCCTCTTCGGTTTCGGAAAGCGCACGATAGCGCGCCAGATCGGGGTCGCCATCCGTGTAGAGCCCGATGAAGCCCCGGTAGCCGAAATCATCGCGCAGAAGCACAAGCAGCCGATCCAAATCCTTGTAAGTTCGATCTTCCTTGTCGCCCCACGTTCGCAGCGGCAGGAACGCGCGACGCCAGCTCGGCCGAACAAACGCCAAGTGCTCGGCCGTACCCCCGATCGCCTTGGTGATGATGAGGACATTGCGCAGATGCCCGCCGCTCTGCAGCTCCTGCCTGATTTCCCCTTCCTGTAACCCAATTGCCAAGGGTCGCTCCGCTAGTTGATAGCCCAAAGGCGGAGATAACGACGGGGCGGACTTACCGACACCGACTAATCCGCTGTCACTCGCCGAGATGTGGTCCAGAAGACTCGGAGCGGCATAAACTGCTCAGGGGCGAAAGCTGCGTCCTACCCGATGTCTACCAGCGAAAGGGGTGACCTTGCGAGCAGACAATTGGTTTTGGTCACCGCCGTTCGAACCACTGACGGCCGGAACCGTGGCCAAACAAAAGGGCGAATCTGGTGCCGCGAATTCAGTGTCCGGGAGCGCATGGCGCCCGACGTCAGCGAGCGTGACGAGATTTTTCGCCGTTGCCGCCGACCCCGTGTCGACGGATGACGGGATTGCCGTCATGACCGGCGTCCCGGTTTGGCATTGGGCAATACGACCGGATCAAGTCCCGGGAGATCGGGGCCGACGGATACAATTGCGCTCGGGTTGAGTGCCTTGATCGAACAATAGCCCCGTGGTCAGCGCGACGTACAAGTGATAGCGTCCGGTCTCGGCCTTGAAGCGATCCTCTCCAGCCGGACCTGCCACACCACCCGCAGTAATCCAATGGCGGAAGCCGGAAATCTGGCGATCAAAGCCGCCTTTGGCATCGGTGGCCTGCACCGGTTGCCAATTCGCCATCCATTTGCCGTCGACAAGCAGCGTTCATCCTCTTTCGAAATGTGGGGACGCGCAGTCGGAAAAATCTCTTGCCGAACCTCTACAAAGTCAAACTCGTCGATCCAGATCCTGAATCCGATTGAACGCCTGAAGCCCGCGCTTCACAGCGGGGCGGCCTTCGATTCGCTCAAACCATCTGCGCAAATTGGGGAGCGTCGGCCACGGAAGATCTGACTTCACCGATTGAGTGATGGTAAAGCCGGCAATGTCGGCCGCGCTGAACGTCTTGCCAGCCATGAATTCGTCATCGCCGACGTACCTTTCCGCTGTCTCGAGTGTAGCGAGCATTCGATCCTCCAGAATCGTCCGCCCCTCTTGGGCATCTGAGCCGCGAAGGGAAAATGCCGCGTGGCTGACGGCTATGACGTCGGTTACAAAGAAGAAAAAGCGCTCGAAGACGATTGCCCGGTCACGATCGTTCTCAGGCAGCAATCGACCCGCTGCTTTTCCAGCGGCATACAGAATGATCGCGTTCGATTGAGTAAGGATGAAGGGCTCTCGGTCCTCTGCTTTTTCGACGAGGACGGGGATTTTTCCCGCCGGGTTCAGTGCGAGATGGTCGACGCCCCGTTGCGCTCCACCGGAAAGGTCCACGAGCTTAGGCGTGTAGGACAGACCTGCTTCATCAAGCGCAATCGCGGCTCTGATGCAATTGCCAGTCTGCGCACCGTAAAGCTCAAGGGTGGTCTTCATACCTATGCCTTTTCATCTTTTCGGTGCCCGCAATCTGGATTGAGCCTGAAGGGGCAGCTCGGTGGCTGTCTCACTCTGGATCGATCCCAATCTCCCAACAGCCACCGTGCACACCAGCCACAGCCGTCAGGACGCGACTGCGCGGGCGGCCTGTTTGATCACATCGATCACCACGTCCGGGAAAGTGACGGGGATGGCGTGCGAAGAGTTCAGCTCAATGACGTGCGAGTGGGCGCGCTCGGCTTCGAACTTGAACTCTTCCTGGGGAATGACCGGATCCAGCAGGGGCCTGATTTGCCAGCTCGGCTTGCTCGTCCATGCGGCCGATGTCAGTGGCTCGCTGAGGGCGGCCGAGTCGATGGGGCGTTGGGTGGCGATCATCAGGGCGAGCACGCTCTCAGGCACGTCGGCGGCGAGGAGGTCGCCGTACTTGTCGGCTTTGATGAGGATATTCGTACCGCTGGTCCCGTCGGGCAAGGTGTATGGAATCAGATTGGCGGACGAAGCGAAGTCGCCGCCGGGAAACCGATAGAGACAATCGTTCGCGGATTCCCCGACCCCGGGCATAGGGGAGCCCGCATAGATGAGGCCCTTGACCTTGGGGTCGTCGTCCCCGGCCTGGGTGATGACGGCCCCGCCATAGGCGTGGGCAACGAGGATCACGGGCCCCTCGATCGTGTCCAGCAGGCTGCGCAGATAGGCAGCGTCGACCGCCGGGCCCCGCAAGGGATTGGAGAAGACCTTGACCGGGTAGCCGTCGCGCTGGAGTCCCTGGATCACTCCATGAGTCCAGAGCGACGAGTCTTCGACGGCCCCGTGCACAAGCACGATAGTGGGCTTGGATGGTTCCATATCCATAGTGATTCCTTTCAAGGAGTGTTGCGCTGGACGATGGGCGGGGCGGCTGACGGACATTGAGCCAAGCCGCCCAAGGTCATCATCTAATGTCCTCTCTTGAATAGTGGGTATTGGTTACATTCGATCGCACATGACTGCGTTTACACCGCCTCGCGCTGATCGCACTCACTGAGAGGCACCGTCGAGCCAGTGCGTCCTTACGGATATGCTGGGGCCGATGAAGCTATCTCCTGCAGATCCAGAAACCTTATTTCTTCCAAGAGACCGACCTGATCAAAATCCAAAAGATCATCAAATGTGAAACAATGACCAAGGGAGCGTAGAATGTGTAGATGTACCAAATAGTACTCAGGTTGAAATTTGGCACGTTCAACTGCAAGACGCCGCGCACTCCGTTCAACAGGTCCGCGAATCCCCAAATGTTGGATACCCACACCAGAGCAACGGCGAAACGCCAGTTACTCCGCAGAGCAAAGATGGAAGCGAGCGCCAGCGCGGCCTCTAAGAGATCACCGTAAGCAGCGCTGAAAAGGAACTCTGGGGGCAGTTTCGGATCGATCATACCCGGAACCAACAAGGTCATTCCCACATAGCGGGGCACATGCACGAAGAGCAGCGGAACCAGAGCAGAATCACGAGGAAGCTTGGTCAGGTACGGCCAAACGTACCACGCCGTGACGATGCTGAAGACGAAGACGCTCGTAAGAAGCTGCAGCCAGAATATTGTGACGCTATTCATCGCGGTCATCGCCCCATTGGTCTACTTGCCGCGCATCCGCAGCCGATCCCGAAACCAGAGTGCATCACATCTGGACATTCCATCCGCCGGCATCCGGCCGAGGTAGGCACGCAGCCTTCTACGGCACCGTTCCTAGCAAAAGCTCACCCATATGGAAAGGCATTTTTATTAAAACGCAAATTACGGCGTGCTACTTTGCGCCGCGCGTCGTGCTCACGCGCATTATGTTTTATCTCGTAGAATCAGATGTCTGACGATCTTTTCGTCGCTGTTACGGCGCCGGTCCGAGCGCGCGTAAAAAACTTCATCGCCATGATATTGAAGAGCGACGCAGTGCTTAAGGCATCCGGGCGTTGTGCAGCGCGCTGAAGCACTCGTTCGTCAATGCTTGAGCAGCATCCTGCTGCAGGAGACCACGAAGGGGCTGCGCCTTATCGGCGCCGTCGTCCAGCGCAGCCACCGCCTGCTCGACATTGTGCAGGCCGCCATTGGCGAAAATCGTCGCCCTTGGGGCGTAGCGCTTGGCGAGGTGCATCAAGGACGGACCGCCCACGGCGAAAGCGGGCTTCCATGCCTCGAAACTCGGTTACATGGACAAAGTCGGCGCCGTCATCGGCGAGGCTGCCGAAGATGATTTCCGCATCGCGCTCCGCGCCCGCCCACTTGTGGTGATAGTCGTTCACCTTGCCTTGAGAGATGCGGACGCCGACCGGCACCCTGGCGCCGACCTTCGCACGCACCTCCTTGAAGGTTTCGAGGCTCAATCGCACGCGAACGCGCGACATCTACATTCCACACGCTAAACCCTCGGCGCGGGCGATCGTAGCCTATCTTGCGGATAGCTTGCCGAGCGCCTGACGTTGTACAAGCTTGTGACGGGATCACCGAGCTACTTGCTCGGTCCCGGTGCGGCAGTCGCGAGGGAGGCGGTCCAGGCCTTGTAGTCGGCTTCCGAGACGCCCGGCAGCTTTTTCAGGAATGCCACGATCGACCAGATCTCATCGTCCTTGACGCCGGCCGCCGCGAAGCTCGGCATGCCCGTCATGTTGATGCCGTTCTTCACGACCCAGAACAATTGAGCCGGGGAGAGCTGACCGACGACATCCTTCAAATCCGGCGGATCGGGATGCAGACCCTCCGAAAATTTGGCCCAGGTGACGCCCGGACCGCCGTGACAATTGGTGCACCCATGCGAGGCGTAAGCTTGAGCGCCAGCCTGCACGGTGGCGGCATCGTTGATATTGATGGCAGGTGGGGGCTGGTCGTCGGCGTGGCGGTTGATCGAGGCGATCCGGACCCGCGTCAAGGCCCATGTGACGATCGCCGGATCTTCAGCGCTCGCCGCGACGCTGTAGAAGCCGCCGAAGAAAAACGCCGCCGCGCCGAGACCGACGACAATGGCCAGCGCGCCAATCACTGCCAGGATGCGCATGTAACCTCCAACGCGGTCGTCCGACCGCACAAACCTGTGCAACCAACGTAACAAGCGATAAATATTACCGCATCATGTACTTTACGATATCGTGATCGCGTTCGGGCAAGCATCGTCTTTCTTACCAATCAATCGGCATCACGGGCACGGAAGGTCAGCCCTCATCAATGTCGCTAGACATCATCCCGTCTCCAATTGTGACGGATTGAGATTGCAAGGTGGACGAGAGCAGCGGCGATTTCGATTGATTGCCCATTATTTGGGCGCTGCTGTGCCGATAAGCACAAGCGCCAAGGTCGAGCGGTGCCCGGCGCGCCTATGCACCCGATCGACCGATCAATCTCCGCCTCCCGCGGATACGCGGCTGCCTGCAATTGCAAGGGAACGCCCTCGGCTATGGCATGAACATTGCTCTACTTTTTGGGCTCTCCAGCATGGGAATCCCGGATGCTTACCCGTCGCAATTTGCTCGCAGCCACAGCGCTGGCGGCGCCTGCCCTGGTTGCCAGATCATCGCTTGGCCAGACCCTGCGCAAGGTGAAGCTCGGCACCGCCTTCACCACCACCACCAATGCCATGTTTCTGATGCCCGACCTCTTGAAGCCCGTGGGCATCGACGCAGACATCATCACCTTCCCGAGCCTGGTGCAGCGGATGCAGGCGGTCGCCTCCGGCTCGGTCGATGTCGGCAATGGCGGGCTGTCCGCCACCATGCAGATCGCCACCAAGGGTTTCCCGATGGCCGTGCTGGCCGACGGCTGCGACGGCGGCTGGATGCTGGTGGCCAAGCCCTCGATCACCAGCATCGCGGAGCTCGCCGGCAAGAAAGTCGCGGTGCAGAACGGTTCGATCGGGCTGGTCAGTCTGAACTGGAAGTTGCAGCACGAAGGCCTCGTCGACAAGGTGGAGCTTCTCTTCCTCGACAATCAGGACATGCCAGTGCCGCTGGCCCGCGGCGATGTCGACGCGATCTGCTGCTTCGAGCCATATGCGACCTTTGCCGAGCTCAACGGCTTCGGCAAGAAGCTGTGGGTGCCGTACGACACCCCGATGGGCAAGACCAATCTGGGATTCGTGGCCAGCATCCCCTTCATCAAGAAGGAGCCCGAGCTGACCAGGCTGCTGGTGCAGGCGCATGTGAAGGCCACCAACACGATGCGCGACAATCCGGACATCGCCATCGCGACCACCATCAAGCAGTTCAACATGAGCCAGGACGTGGCCGAAGCCAGCACGAAAAATCTGTTCTTTTCGGCCGATAGTGGGCCTGCCTTCCAGCAGGGCCTGAAAGCGCTGGCCGGCATGATGCTGGCCAACAAGATGCTCGACTCCGAGCCGAAATGGGACGAGTTCATCAACACCAGTTTCATCTGATGCGGCTCGGCGGCCTGGTCGGGCTGGTCCCCCTGGTGGGATTCCTGCTGCTCTGGCAGATCGCGGTGGCAATTCACCTCTATCCACCGGTTCTGTTGCCGCCTCCGGCCAAGGTGGCGGCAGCGTTTGCGCTCTACGGACAATCCATCGCCGGCAACACGCTGGCGAGCATCACCCGGGTGCTGATTGGCATTGGACTTGCGTTCTGCGTGGCCGTGCCGGCGGGTTTACTGATCGGCCGCTATCCCGCACTGGACCGGCTTTTCGACTGGTCGATCCAGACTTTCCGCGCGGTGCCGCCGATCTCGCTGATCCCGATGGCCATGCTGTTCTTCGGCATCGGCGACACGCCGGCCATCGTGCTGATCTTCCTGTCCGGCCTCTGGCCCTTGTTGCTGAACACCATCTTCGGCGTGCGCGGCATTGAGCGCACGATGCTGAAGGTCGCGACTGCGGCCGGCGCCAGCGAGTCCCTGATCCTGCGCGACATCATCTGGCCGGCGGCGCTGCCCAGCATCTTCACCGGTTTGCGGCTCGCCGTCGGCGGCGGCTGGCTCACGGTGGTGACGGCCGAGATGATCGCGGTCAAGTCGGGTCTCGGCTACAGGATCCTGAATGCGGAGATGACGTTTCGAACCGAGCTGGTGTTCGCCGGCATCATCGTCATCGGCGCCATCGGATTATTGGGCGATTTCGCCGTGCGCAGACTGCGTCAGCGCGCCTGTTCGTGGCAGGAGGGGCTCAACGCCACGCTCGATTGACCGGTTTCATCGAATGCATCGACGTCGGCAAGACCTATCGCGGCCGCAGCGGCGACGTGGAGGCGCTGCGCGGCATCTCGATGACCTGCGCGGCCGGGGAGTTCGTCTGCCTGCTGGGCTTGTCAGGCTGCGGCAAGAGTACGTTGCTGCAGATGATCGGTGGCCTCGAAACGCCCAGTACCGGACAGATCATTGTCGATGGGCGCGAGCTGGATGGCCCGTCGCGTTCGACCAGCATCGTATTTCAGGATCATGGCCTGTTCCCGTGGCAGACGGTGCGCAGCAATGTCGAGTTCAACATGAAGGCGCGCGGCATTGCCGCTGCCGAGCGACGCACGCGCGCCGAGGAAATGCTGGCGCTGACCGGACTGTCCGCATTTGCGACGCGCTACCCCCACGAACTGTCCGGCGGCATGCGCCAGCGCGTCGGCATTGCGCGGGCGCTGACCACGAAGCCGCGCGCGCTGTTGATGGACGAGCCGTTCGGCGCGCTGGACGCCCAGACTCGCGGCCGGCTGCAATCCGAGCTGCTCGAGATCTGGGTGGCGCAGCGCACCACCGTGCTGTTCGTGACCCACAGCATCGACGAGGCGGTCTTCCTGGCCGACCGTATTCTGGTGTTCACCCCGCGCCCCGGCCGCCTTGCCGCAGACGTGCGCGTCGATCTGTCCCGTCCGCGCGATCCGCGCAGCGAGGGTTTTGCAGAGCTGGCGCGAAGCCTGCGCATGGCGCTTGGCACCGATGGCGGCTCGGAATGACACTTTCGATCGGCTATCCTGACCTCGCATCCTGTCAACGATCGCGCAACGGCTGAAACGGAGCTGACCATGGCTTTTGCCACCACCGACGACGGCGTACGGCTGCACTACGAGGAAACCGGCAGCGGCACGCCGATCATCTTCGTTCATGAATTCGCCGGCGATCATCGCAGCTGGGAGCACCAGCTGCAGCATTTCGGCCGGCGCTACCGCGCCATCACCTATGCCGCGCGCGGCTATCCGCCGTCGGACGTGCCGGAGAACCCGGCGTCCTACAGCCAGAATCGCGCCGCCGACGATATTCTCGCGGTGCTCGATCATCTCGGCATCGCAAAGGCGCATGTCTGCGGCCTCTCGATGGGCGGCTTCGCGGCGCTGCATTTCGGCTTCCGCCATCCGTCGCGCGCCTTGTCGCTGTGCGTGGCGGGCTGCGGCTACGGTGCCGAGAAGACGATGCGCGAGCAGTTTCGCGCCGAGGCCGATGCCGTGGTGGCCTCGCTGCGGGCCGACGGCATGGCCGTCTTTGCGTCGCGCTATGCCTATGGCCCGACCCGCGTGCAGTTCGAAGCCAAGGACCCGCGCGGTTTTGCGATGTTCAAGGAAGCGCTGGCCGAGCATTCCGCGCTCGGGGCCGCCAACACCCAGCTCGGCTGCCAGAAGGAGCGGCCCTCGCTTTACGATCTGCAGACCGAGATGGCCGCTCTCACTGTGCCGACGCTGATCCTCACCGGTGACGAGGACTGGCCCTGTCTCGCGCCGGGATTGCTGATGAAGCGCACGATCCCCTCGGCGGCGCTGTCGGTGATGCCGAATTGCGGGCACACCATCAATCTCGAGGCGCCGGCGCTCTTCAATGGCATTGTCGGTGATTTCCTGGCCCAGGTCGATGCCGGTCGCTGGCCCACGCGCGACCCGCGCGCGGT
>NZ_JBAURI010001049.1:0-4063 GCF_049581145.1 Bradyrhizobium sp. | reverse complement strand
GTGCGACCCGCATCTGATGCAGCGCATTGCCGTCGCGGCCGATCACCGGAGCAACGTTTGCCACCATGTGGCGCAGGCAGGCGCGGCCAACCAGCGTGAAGGCACGGCCGACGCTCATCCCCGCGCTCAATTCGGCATCATTCGCCATCTCGGCCGCGACCGCCGTCATTTCCACGAGCTCGTAGCCGCGCTCGGGCTTGCTCTTGAACTCGAGACGGGCTGGCACGATGTTGGCGATATCGCGCGCGATCCTGAACAGGTCGGCGGGGTTGCCCTGCTTGAGTTCGAGCTCGATCTCCGAGACCGGTCGCGACGAGCCGGTCGCAACGATCTGGCCTTGGTCGATCACCATCACGATGTCGGCGCCGTTGCCGTTCAGATGATAGGCGGTGCGCTCGATGCGGGTCTCGAATACTGGCCTCAGCGTCTTGTTGACTTCGTCGACAGGAATTTGGCTGAGCACCGTTTGCTTCATGCCGGAAAGATCGGGTTGATCGCCTTCGAGGGTCTGCTCCCACTCCGACCGCTCGAACAGGCCAACGCCGTGATCGGTCGACTTCAGGGTCTGGATATGCTTGTCGCCGATATGGCGCACCCGCAGGGTCAATCCGTGATCGCGCAGCAGGCGATCGTCGGAATCGAAGTAGATCGACTGCAGGACCAGCGGCGTGGCATCATGCGGCGAGCTCGAAAAATGTGGATGATTGCGCAACGCGGCGATTTCCTCGGGCGCGACCCTAAGCTTGAGTTCTACGTCTATCTGCTTGCCGAGCATCGTGCATTGCCGATCGAAGGATGGATTGTGTCCCGCGCCGTCGACGTCCCATCAACGGATGTCATAAAACTATCATACAATTGCAGGCCGTGGAAATGATCCTCGGTCGACCCCCGCATTTCTTTTTGATCGGCCGGATCTGGACGAATGAGCCGTCAAACCCATGGCTGTTACGCACGCAAGCGCAAGGCATCCGCAGAATGTGACCTGGACGCGATGTGCGGCCATATGTGCAAGTGATTTGCGCACAAGTGATTCGGCCGACGGGCCGTTTTCGTGATTCCATCGTCCAGCCCTCCAGCGAAAAATATTTTCGGTTCGCAATCTGGTAGAAACAGCACTATGGATCCGCTATCCCGCACCCGAGAAGAGGGGTGTGTCGCTATCGTCCCTGATGTTGGGACGGGCACCCGGCCTTTCCTGCGCCCTCTACGATTTAGGAGGGGCGTCTTTGCAACAGCTCGGACGCTCTCTGCGCCGCGGGAAACCATAATTGTATCCTCGGTCATTGCGAGGAACTCTTGCGACGAAGTAATCCATACTTCGCGGCACGATGTATTGCTTCGCTTGCGCTCGCAACGAGACGGCCTGGCTGTTTGAAATTTGAATCAACCTGTCTCGTCCCGACGTGCGAGCGACAAGCGAGCGCGATCCGGGGACCCGTACCGCGGAATCTATCGATAGGGCAGCATGATCGACGACGTACGCCATTCGCGGCAATGACAAGCCGAGTTTTCGCGCTCACGCCTTCACTGACGGCCGCTCGCCGACCCGGGCCAGCCACGCCATGATGTTGGTGTTGGCGGGATCGAGCGGCTGGCCGACCTGATTGCCGAACTCGATCCAGCAATAGAGCAGGATGTCGGCCAGCGTGAAGCGCTTGCCGCAAATGAATTCGCGGCCATCCGCCATTTGTTTGTTCAACCATTGTAGCCGGTTGGCGGCGATCTTCTTCAAGCCCGGCGAGGCTTCGGGCGCGACCGGAATCCGTTTCTCGAAAAATTTCAGCGCTTCGCCGAAGCGATAGCCGTTGGCGAGCGGCTCGGCGATGTTGAGGTCGAGGCGGCGGGTCCACATCCGGCACTCCGCGCGCTCTTCCGGAGTTGCGCCAATCAGCGGCGGAGCAGGCTGCTTTTCCTCGAGATATTCGCAGATCGCGGTGATCTCGGAGAGATGGCTGCCGTCGTCGAGTTCGAGCGTCGGCATCTGGCCGTGCGGATTGCGCTTCAGGTGCGGCGCCTCACGGTTCTCGCCGCCGCGCAGGTCGACGGTCTGTTTCGGCGTCTCGATGCCCTTCTCCGCCATGAACATGCGCACGATGCGCGGATTAGGTCCGATCGAGTCGTAAAGCTTCATGGTTGGATCCTCCCATTTTTTTGCTCGGCCGGCTGCTTTTGAACAGGCCGCTCCGCGCCTTGTCAAATGGGAGGAACAGGCTCCCGGGCCTGTCCGCCTCAGCCGTCGTCGAGCTTGTTGAGGTCGCGCACCGACTGCATGATCGGCTCGAAATTCGCACGCGCATCGAGCGCATCGAACAAGTGCCCGGTGTCCGACAGCAGGCCATGCGAGCGTTGCAGAGCGATCCGGACGTCCTCCTGCGGCGCATCGGACAGCCGGCCATGGCCAGACAATAGGATCTTTGAGTTGAGCCCCTTCAGCCGCTCGAGCGACTGGATGTAATCGCTGATGCAGCCCGAGCCGAACACACCGCCCATCACGCCGCCCGGCATCAGCGTGTCGGCTGCGAACAACAGGCCCTTGTCGTGGTCGAACAGGCTGATGCAGGCCGAGGTATGGCCCGGCGTATACATCACGTCGAGGCGGAAATTGCCGAGGTCGATCAGATTGCCCTCTTCGAGCCACAGGTCGACATGGATCGGCTCGTTCGGCTCGTTGAACATTTTGCGCAGCGTCGAGAAGTCGTCGCGCAGCATGATCTTGTTGGCGGCCAACCGGTGCGCCGCGATCAGGGTGCGGCCGGAAAAATGGTGGGTGGCGCCGATGTGGTCGAGATGTTCGTGGCTCAGCACCACCATGTCGATGCGATCGGGCGGACAATCGAGCTGATGCAGGCATTGCAGGAGTTGCGGATAATTCGAAGACAGCCCGACGTCGATCATGATGGTGCGAGAAGCGCCGCGCACCACATAGGCGTTGGCAGCGCGGTTCTTGAAGCGGATCTGGAACACGTCGTCGGCGGCCTGGATCAGCGAGCAGACGTCGTTGTTGAGCAAAACCGGAAACGTGGTCGGCTTGCGGTCGCTCACAGGTTTGCCGCCGCGCGGAAGTTGATGTCGTTGGAGGACCGCAGCCGTCTGGAGAGCGCGTCCATGATCATCAGCGCGAAGGCCGGCTGCTGGCTGACCAGATAGACGAAGCGGGCATGATTGATGCGCATCACGCGGGTGTCGGGGGCGGCCGCGATCGCGGTGGCGGAGCGGGCGGAGCCGTCGATGACCGCCATCTCGCCGAAAAACTCGCCCTTGCCGAGCGTCACGATCACGGTCTTGCCGGCGTCGCGGAGCCTGGCGATCTCGACGTTGCCGTCGAGCACGACGAACAATTCGCGCCCGGTCGAGCCCTCCTCGAAAATGATCTCATCGACAGCGAACGTGTTGATGCATTTCTCGATGGCCATGGCCGGCTCCTGCCTTTCTGGCGAGCGCCCTCATGTTAGTCGGGAAAGCCCGGGGCGCCAACGGTGCCAACTGTCCCTGGTATTTAATTGCCGCAGACTTATAGGTCCCAGTAAGCTGCTGCTGCTGCCACACCGGCTCCGTCTTCTGGACCCAAAATGGCCTCGGAAAAGTTCCTAAATTTTCGGTAAGCCGGCCCGCGGCTGGCCGCGGGTAACGATTTCGCAAGCTCTGAAAGTTACCAAATGGTCAACCCTTTGCGGAGACTTTGAACGTGAGCGAACTGAACCCCGAACAGATTCAAGCCGAACCCGCTACCGTCGCGGCAGGGTCGAGCGTTCCAGCTTCTGGTGTTTCCCAGGAGATGGCTCCGTTTGGCGCCTCCGAGGCGGGCCGGGTCGACGCGCCGACCATCGCACCCGACCACGAGACCATGCCGAAGCCGGAGGCGCCCAAGATCGATGCGGCAAAGATCGACGCGAACAGGATTGCGTCGACCCAGCTTGAGCCGGTGAGGATCGACAGGATCGAGAGGTCACGGCTCGACGCCGATGCCATCAAGGCCGGCGCCGCCAACGCGGATCGCCTCAAGGCGGAGAGTTTCAAGCCCAATGCGTCGGGCGTGATCGGCAGGCTCTTGATCATGTCGCCG
>NZ_JBAURI010001048.1:0-4623 GCF_049581145.1 Bradyrhizobium sp. | reverse complement strand
CCATGCACACAGTATCCTGGCTGTTTTCATGGAGAGGAGCAGCGCGCAAAGCGATGCGGCCGCGGGAGGCGGCCGTGCAAGCTGCCATCTTTCGGGACGCAAGCCTTCGCCACTGAGGGGCGAAGGCTTGCTCCTCAGGATGATCCGGAGTCCGTGGAAACTCCTGGTTTCATGGACTCGCTCAACTGGTTCGCTTCGTTCTCTCACGGCCCGATCGAGGTGAAAGCAACCCCTGCTGCGCGGGCTCAGTGCCGCGCGTTTGATTGCCGGGTTACTTGCTGCGCTGCATCCTTCATTGCCGCAGGCCCCTTTATATTCCGCACAGTTTGATCGGAATCAACGCGGGTTCCGTCGGCGGGGAGTTGCGTGGCCGGACTGGGCCAGCGACGTGGGTCGAGCCGGCGCTGAAGCAAGAACGCGGAGGGAGAGATGAGTTCGGTCGCCATCAAGGGCAATGGGCTTCCGTCAAAGCTGCTCTGGGCCGTCGTGATCATCGTCGGCACGATTTCTTTTGGAATCGTCGCGCTCAGCCGAGGCGAGAGTATCAACGCGGCCTGGCTCGTCATCGCCGCGGTCTGCATCTATTTCATCGCCTACCGCTTCTACGCGCTCTTCATCGCCGAGAAGGTTCTGGGCGTCGACCCCAAGCGGCAGACGCCCGCCTGCCAGCATAATGACGGCCTCGATTACGTGCCGACCAACCGCTATGTGCTGTTCGGTCACCACTTCGCGGCGATTGCCGGTGCCGGTCCGCTGGTCGGTCCGGTGCTCGCGGCCCAGATGGGCTACCTGCCGGGCACGCTCTGGATTCTCGCGGGCGTCGTGTTCGCCGGCGCGGTGCAGGATATGACCGTGCTGTTTCTCTCGACGCGCCGCGACGGCCGCTCGCTCGGCGACATGGTGCGCTCCGAGATGGGGCCGGTCGCCGGCGGCATTGCGCTCGTCGGCGTATTTTTGATCATGGTCATCCTGCTTGCCGTGTTGGCGCTGGTCGTGGTCAAGGCGCTGGTCGGCAGTCCGTGGGGCACCTTCACGGTATTCTCCACCATTCCAATTGCGATGCTGATGGGGGTCTATGCCCGCTTCATCCGGATCGGCCGCATCGCCGAAATGTCGGCGATCGGCGTCGTGTTGCTGCTGGCGGCGCTGATCTATGGCCGGACCGTGGCCGAAAACCCGGCGATCGCAGCCTGGTTTGATCTCCGCGGCGAGACGCTGGCGCTGATCATCATCGGATATGGTTTCGTCGCCTCGGTGCTGCCGGTGTGGCTATTGCTGGCGCCACGCGACTATCTGTCGACCTTCCTCAAGGTCGGCACCATGGCGCTGCTGGCGGTCGGCATCCTCCTGGTGCAGCCGGAGTTGAAGATGCCGGCGGTCACCCGGTTCATCGACGGCACCGGCCCGGTGTGGTCGGGCAGCCTATTCCCGTTCCTGTTCATCACCATCGCCTGCGGCTCGGTATCCGGCTTCCATGCGCTGATCGCCTCGGGCACGACCCCGAAGATGCTGGAGAATGAGAGCCAGCTCCGCTTCATCGGCTATGGCGCCATGCTGACGGAATCCTTCGTCGCCATCATGGCGATGATCGGCGCGACCGTGATCGAGCCCGGAGTCTATTTTGCCATCAACAGCCCGGGCGCGCTGATCGGCAGCACCGCCGCGCAGGCGGCGCAGGTGATCTCCGGCTGGGGCTTTGCCGTCACTCCCGACATGCTGAGCCAGATCGCCCAGGACGTCGGCGAGAAGACGCTGCTGTCGCGCACCGGCGGCGCCCCGACGCTTGCGGTTGGCATGGCCCACATCCTGTCCGGCATGTTCGGTGGCCGCCTCTGGATGGGGGTCTGGTACCACTTTGCCATCCTGTTCGAGGCGCTGTTCATCCTCACCACCGTCGATGCCGGCACCCGCGTCACCCGCTTCATGATCCAGGACATGGTCGGCAGCGTCGTGCCGGCGTTCCGCAAGACTGAATCGTGGACAAACAACCTGATCGGATCGGCGCTGGCGGTCGGCGCCTGGGGCTATTTCCTCTACCAGGGCGTGATCGATCCAATGGGCGGCATCAACACGCTCTGGCCGCTGTTCGGCATCTCCAACCAGATGCTGGCGGGCATCGCGCTGATCTTGTGCACGGTCGTCCTGTTCAAGATGAAGCGTCAGCGTTTCGCCTGGGTGACGATCATGCCGACCTTCTGGCTCCTGGTCTGCACGCTGACGGCGGGCTTGCAGAAAATCTTCAGCAGCGTGCCGGCGATCGGCTTCATTGCCCACGCGCGGGTGTTCGGCGATGCCGCCGCGGCCGGCAAGATCCTGGGGCCGGCGAAGACGATGGAGGAGATGCAACGCATCATCGCGAACGACTATGTCGACGCCACGCTGACCGCGCTGTTCGTCGCGGTGGTGGTGGCGATGATGGTCTACGGCGTCATCGCGATACGCCGGGCATTGGGCGATCCGAAGATCACCACGAGCGAGATCGAATTGCCAGCGACCGTGCCGGGAGCGACCCTTGCGTGAGACCTTGCCTGACATCCTGACGATGGCAAAATGGACCGTGCGCACCGCGCGCCTGATGGTCGGTATCCCCGACTATCAGACCTATGTCGAGCATCGCCGCCGGATGCATCCGGACCAGCCGGTCATGACCTACGAAGAGTTCTTCGTGGAGCGCCAGAACGCCCGCTACGCCGTCGGCAAGGGCCGCTTCCGCGGCTGCTGTTGAGCGCGAAAGCCGTCGCCGCGCTGCGCCCGCCCTTGAGGGGAGGGCGGATGGTGATATTGTCCCGGCGTCCGGCAGCAAGCCGAAGACACGGCGCCAGAAGCATCCCTAAATCATGAGTTTCTTCCAACGTCTCAAGACAGCGGCATCCGCCGAGTGGCGGGCCTACACCGAGCATCCCTTCACGAACGCGCTGGCGGACGGTTCGCTGGCCGAAGCGGCATTTCGCCACTACCTGGTTCAGGACTATCTGTTCCTGATCGAATTTGCCCGCGCCTATGCGCTGGCGGTCTACAAATCGCCTGAGCTCGCCGACATGCGTGACGCGGCGGCCGGCCTGTCGGCCATTCTCGACGTCGAGATGAACCTGCATGTGAAGCTCTGCAGCGGCTGGGGCCTGTCGCCCGCCGATCTCGAACAAGCTTCTCCGGCGGTCGAGATGCTCGCCTATACACGCTACGTGCTCGACGCTGGAATGCGCGGCGATCTCATGGCGCTCAAGGTCGCGCTTGCCCCATGCGTGATCGGCTATGCCGAGATCGCGACGCGGCTCGCCGCGCAACCGGATGCGGAGGCGGCAACGAACCCCTATCGGGTCTGGATCGCCGAGTATGCCGGCGGGCCTTACCAGGAGGTCGCGGCGAAAGCGCGGGCGCAGCTCGACAATCTCGCCGACCGCTACGCCACGCCGGCCCGCGCGGCGGAGCTGATCGCGATCTTCAGGGAAGCCACACGGCTGGAAGCCGATTTCTGGCAAATGGGCTGGCGCATGCATCAGCGCGGTGCCGGCAGCTCGCAGGACTGACGCGCACCCCGTCAACCGCCCCAGACGCCGTCGTGCAGCGCCGCGGCCTCGTCCTCCAGCAGCGGGCCGAGGACGTCGGTCGGGCGCTGGCCGCGGGCGAATACGTCGCGGCACGGCAGATCGAGGGTCGGGTTTTCCGGATGGTTGCCGGTGATGCCGCGCAGCCGATGCTCGCTCAGGCCATAGACGAGGCGGCCGATGCCTGCCCAATAGATCGCGCCGGCACACATCGCGCAGGGCTCGGCGGACGAATAGATCGTGGCCGCAGCCCGCACCTCCGCGCTCAGCTTGCGGCAGGCGTCGGTGGCGAGCAGGCGTTCGGCATGCGCGGTGCCGTCATGGGCGGGCAGGTAGCCGTTCTCGCTCTCGATCAGCACCTGGCCGTTCCGATCGACCAGAATGGCACCGAAGGGATGATTGCCATGGCTCAAGGAGCGGCGCGCGACGTCGAAGCAAAGCCGCAGGAAATGCGCGTCGCGATCGCCTGCACCCGGGCCGTCGGGTTGAGCCATCAAACGCCTCGCATCAATGCCCTGCCATGTGCCGGCCGATCTCGGTCAGGTCGGCTTCGCTGGCGCGGGTCTCGTAGACCAACTGGCCATGGAACATCACCACCAGACGATCCGATAATTCCAGCAATTCGTCGAGATCCTCGCTGACCAGCAGCACGGCGGCGCCGCGGTTGCGCGCGGCCATGATCTCGGCGTGGATCTGTGCCACCGCCGCGAAATCCAGCCCGAAGCAGGGATTGGCGGCGATCAGGACCTCGACGTCGCCACCGAGCTCGCGCGCCAGCACCGTGCGCTGGACGTTGCCGCCCGACAGCGCCGAAATCGGCGTATCGGGCGTGCGGGTCTTGATCTTGTACTGGGCGATCTTCCTGGTCGCATCGTTGCGAAACGCCGAACGGTTGAGCCACCAGCCGCCGGTTGCGAACGGTGCGCGGTCGAATTCGCGGAAAGCGATGTTGTCGGCGACGCTCATGCCACCGACGCAGGCGTTCTTCAGCGGCTCCTCGGGCAACAGCGACATCCGGTGCCGGCGCATCTCCTCGCGGCGCGCATGATAGGGATCGCCGGCAACGCGGATTTCGCCG
>NZ_JBAURI010001047.1:0-16389 GCF_049581145.1 Bradyrhizobium sp. | reverse complement strand
GAAAACGTCACTAACCATAAAAATAGGGAGAATGAAATGACCAAGGAAGCCAAGGCGGGCCTGAGCCGCCGCGCCGTGCTGGCTGCCGGCGCATCCGCTCCGCTCGTGTCGATCCTCTCGCGCCGCGCAAGCGCCGCCGAGTTCACCCTCAAATTCGCAACCGGCCAGGATCCGTCGCATCCCGTCAACAAGCGGGCAGGCGAGGCTATCGGCCGCATCAAGGAAGCCACTGGCGGACGCGTCGAAATAAACCTGTTTCCGGCCAACCAGCTCGGCTCCGACACGGACCTGCTTGGTCAAATTCGCAACGGCGCCGTTGATTACCTGAACATCGCCTCCTCGGTTCTCGCAACGCTTGTCCCGGGCGCCGGCATCGTCAACACCGGTTTCGCTTTTGCCTCGTACGACGAGGTCTGGAAGGCGATGGACGGCGATCTCGGAAAGTTCGTCAAGGGCGAAATCGAGAATGTCGGCGTGCTTCAGGTCGGCAAGTCCTGGGACAACGGGTTCCGCCAGCTCACGTCGTCGACGCGCGAGATCAAAACGCCGGACGATCTCAAGGGCTTCAAGATGCGCGTGCCCGCGGCACCGATCCTGACCAGCCTGTTCCAGGCGCTCGGCGCGGGGCCGACCCCGATCAACTTCAACGAGGTCTATTCCGCTCTGCAAACCAAGGTCGTCGAGGGCCAGGAGAACCCGCTCGCCATCATCGCGACCGCGAAGCTCTACGAGGTCCAGAAATATTGCAGCCTCACCAGTCATGTCTGGGACGCCTACATCATCCTCGGCAACCGCCGGTCCTTCCAGCGGCTGCCGTCCGACGTGCAGGAAATCGTGACGCGTGAGCTGAACACGGCGGCCGACGCCGAGCGTGCGGATATCGCAGCGTTGTCAAAATCGCTGCGCGAGGACCTCTCGGCCAAGGGCCTGCAGTTCGTCGAGGTCGACAAGCCTTCCTTCCGGAGCACGCTCGGCAAGACGACGTTCTACAAGGACTGGCGTGAGAAGTTCGGCAACAAGGGCTGGACGCTGCTGGAGCAGACGGTGGGCAAGCTCGGATGAGCGCCCATCCGCAGGCAGGAGCGCTGGCCGGGTCCTCACCGGCCGTGGTGAGGTCGCTCGACCGGTTGCTGGGTCTGGCCACGGAGCCGCTGGCGGCCGTCGTGGTTGTCGCCGAAGTCCTTGTTCTGCTGACCGGTGTCGTGTCGCGCTTCGTTTTCAACCATCCACTGACATGGTCGGATGAACTTGCCTCGATCATGTTCCTGTGGCTGGCGATGCTCGGCGCAGCGATCGCGCAACGGCGCGGACAGCACATGCGGATGACCGCGCTGATCGGAATGTGCTCGGGCTCGCTCCGTGACACGCTGGAGACGGCCGGCACTGCGGCGCCGGCGCTGTTCCTGCTGCTCATCCTGGTTCCGTCGTACAATTTCGCCGAAGACCAGACCTTCGTTCATACGCCAGCGCTCGGCCTCAACGATGCCATCCGTGCCGCCGCGCTGCCCGTCGGCGTCGTGCTGATGCTGATGGCAAGCCTGGTCCGCAGCGCCGATCGCGGCTGGCGCAATATCCTGTTCGCTATCGCCGTCATCGCGGCGCTGGCAGGC
This sequence comes from Bradyrhizobium sp., assembly GCF_049581145.1. GTDB lineage: Bacteria > Pseudomonadota > Alphaproteobacteria > Rhizobiales > Xanthobacteraceae > Bradyrhizobium. The sequence continues at coordinate 14,779 of NZ_JBAURI010001047.1, read as the reverse complement.
GTGCTCTACGCGCTTGGCCCGTGGATCAAGCTGATCGGCAACTGGAATCTCGTCATCTTCTTCGCGGTCCTGCTTGGGCTGGGAGTGCTCGCAGGCGTGCCGATTGCCTTCTGCTTCGGATTGTCGACCGTCTCGTATCTGCTGCTGACCACCACCACGCCAATCGAGGTGATCCCCGGCCGCATCGACGAAGGCGTCAGCTCGCTGATCCTGCTGGCGGTGCCGCTGTTCATCCTGCTTGGATATCTGATCGTGATGACGCGGATGTCGACGGCGATGGTGAATTTTCTCGCCGCCCTGGTCGGGCATGTCGAGGGCGGCCTCGCCTATGTGCTGCTCGGCGCGATGCTGCTGGTCTCGGGCATTTCCGGCGCCAAGACCGCTGACATGGCGGCGGTCGCACCGGTTCTGTTTCCCGACATGAAGAAGCGCGGCATCCACGAGGGCGAACTCGTCTCGCTGCTGGCGGCATCCGGCGCCATGGCGGAAACCATCCCGCCGTCGATCGTGCTCATTATCATCGGCTCGGTGACCGGCGTTTCGATCGCGGCATTGTTCACTGGCGGAATCATGCCCGGCATCGTGCTGGCGCTGGCGCTGGCCATTATTGCGCGCCGTCGGATGGCGGAAAGGACAACGGTCGAACGCGGAGCAACGAGTGCCCGTGAGATCGGCCGCACCTTCCTCATCGCCGCGCCGGCCCTGATGCTGCCCATCATCATCCGGGCCGCGGTGATGGAGGGCGTGGCGACCGCGACCGAGGTGGCCACGATCGGCATCGCCTATGCGATCGTGATCGGAATTCTCGTCTACCGCTCGTTCAACTGGAGAGAATTCTATCCGGCCCTTGTCGGTACCGCCGCGCTTTCGGGAACCATCTTGTTCATCATTGGTGCCGCGACGTGCATGTCCTGGGCCCTGACGCAATCGAACTTCTCGCACACGCTCGCAGCCGCCCTGGCGAACGCGCCAGGCGGCCGCTACGGCTTCCTGATCGGCTCCATCGTGCTTTTCATCGTGCTCGGCAGTGTGCTCGAGGGAATTCCCGCGATGGTGCTGTTCGGTCCGCTGCTATTTCCGGTGGCGAAGCAGCTCGGCGTGCACGAGGTGCACTATGCGATGGTCGTCATCCTCGCCATGGGCATCGGCCTGTTCGCACCGCCCTTCGGACTCGGCTACTACGCCGCATGCTCGATCGGCCGGGTCGACCCGACTGCCGGCATGAGGCGCATCTGGAGCTATCTCGCGGCGTTGGTTGTCGGGCTGCTCGTCGTGGCCTTCGTCCCCTGGATCTCTACCGGTTTTCTCCCGTGATGCGCGGGAAGCGCATCTGATCGCTGCGGCCGCGGGCCCAACCGGGCCGCATGAAGATGGTGTTTTGCTCATGTCGGCTCACGCCTCCCTCACCTCCGACCCACCGCTTCCATCAGGCGCAGTTGTCCAACGCCTGGCGGACGCCATCCGTTTCCTTGCCGTCGACGCGATCCTGAACGCCGGGGAGGGCCACCAGGGGGTTCCGCTCGGCATGGCCGAGATCGCCACTGCGCTTTTCACGCGGCATCTGAAATATAATCCAAAGGATCCGCGGTGGCCCGACCGCGACCGTGTCGTCGTCTCGAACGGCCACGGATCGATGCTGCTCTATGCCCTTCTCAATTTGACCGGTTATGAGAAGATCTCTCTCTCCGAGGTGAAGTCCTTCCGCGAGCTTGGCTCGCATTGCGCCGGGCACCCCGAATACGATCCTGCGGCCGGAATCGAGACGACGACGGGACCGCTCGGACAAGGCATCGCGAACGCTCTCGGAATGGCGATTGCGGAGGCGCATTTGCGGGCGCGTTTCGGGTCCGGAATCGTCGACCACATGACGTACGCCTTCGTCGGCGACGGATGCCTGCAGGAGGGGGTGGGTCAGGAGGTCATTTCGCTCGCCGGGCACCTGCACCTCGGTCATCTGGTGTTCCTCTGGGACAACAACGAAATCACCGACGACGGCGCGACTTCGCTGAGCATCTCCGAGAACGTGGCCGAGCGCTTCCGCGTTGCCGGCTGGCATGTCGCCGAGGTGGACGGACACGATATCGAGGAGGTCAGCGAGGCGCTCGCAGCGGCCAGAGGGGATGATCGCCCGTCGTTGATCGCGTGCCGTACCACGATCGCCAAAGGCATTCGCCGCCTTGAAGGCCAGCGCGGCGGGCACAGCGGTAAACTGTTCGCCGCCGATCGCGACGAGATGGCGCAATCGCGGCGCTGGCCCGGTACGCCCTTCACCGTTCCAAACGACATTGCCGCGGCGTGGCTCGATGCGGGAGGCCGTTCGCGCAACGAATACGAATCGTGGCAGCGTCGGCTGGCGACGCTGGACAGCGCGGATCGATCTTCGTTCGAACGATCCTTTGAAGGTCACCTTCCCGACGGGTGGCGCGACGTCACATCGCGTTACAAGGCACGTGCGATCGCGGGCAGCAAGCCCGCATATTCGATCGAGACATCCGGCGAGCTGGCAAGCGCGCTGTATGATGTCGTACCGGACATCATGACCTGTTGCGCGGATCTCGAAGCGCCGACCAACCACAAGCGGCAGCTTGCGGCCTTCACGGCCAGCGCTGCCGCCGGCCGCTACGTCCATTGTGGCGTACGCGAACACGCGATGGGCTCGCTCGCCAATGGCATGGCCGCTCATGGCGGCGTCATCCCGTTGGCCGTGACCTATCTTGCGTTCGCCGATTACGAGCGTCCGGCGATGCGGATGGCCGCGCTCATGGGCCTGCCGGTCAAATTCATTTTCAGCCACGACTCGATCGCAATCGGCAAAAACGGCCCTACCCATCAGCCCGTCGAAATTCTTGCCTCGCTGCGGGCGATGCCGAACATGCTGGTCATGCGACCCGCCGACGCCGTCGAGATGGCCGAGTGTTGGGAAATCATGATGGAGTATACCACGGGACCGATCTCGCTCGTGTGCGCTCGCCAACTGCTCCGACAGCATAGATCTGATACAAACCTGGAAAACCGCGCACGACGCGGCGCCTACGTCCTCGCGGAGGCCGATGGTGAACGGCGGGTTACGCTGCTCGCCACTGGCTCCGAGGTGGCATTGGCCGTGGACGCGCGATCCATCCTGCAAGCGAAAGGGATCCCGACGGCAGTCGTATCGCTGCCGTGCTGGGAGCTGTTTGAGGCGCAGGACAGGGACTATCGCTCGTCGGTTTTGCGCGACGGCACCGTCCGGGTCGGAGTAGAGGCCGCGATGAAATTCGGGTGGGAGCGCTGGCTCGGCGATGACGGCACCTTCGTCGGCATGACCGGATTTGGCGCTTCAGGTCCAGCCGACGCACTTTATCGACACTTCAACATCACCGCAGATGCGATCGTTGCAGCTGCGCTGGCAAACCTCTAACGCGCCCCGCGACCAAAGTCGCTGAGTCCTCCAGGAGAATTGGATCATGAAGGCCGCCGGTTCCGCACGCATCGTATTTCTCGACCGTGATACAATGCCGGCCGATATCAGCCTTTCGCCGGCTCGCATTTCCGCACGAAGTTAGTCGAATTCGGCGCTACGAAGCCCGATCAATTCGCCGAGAGAATCGTCAGCGCCGACATCTTAACCAGCAACAGGCGTCCGTACGACTCGCGGAATTGACATCGGCGACGAAGCTGCGGCTGATGGCGATCGCGGCCGCAATCGCTCGCAGACCAGCTTGTCGACGACATCGGGGGATTTTTGAGGTGGCCTACCAAGGAACATGGTGGCAGCGACGCGCCAACGGTCTTCATTTGCCGAGGCGGGCAGTCGCACGGGCATGTTCGGAAATGCTCTCGGTACTATCCGGCGGACACGGCCGCGGCGATTCGGTCGTAGCCTTTGAGCCAGTAGATCGTCGCTGACACGATCCAGGCGACCACAAAAATGCCGATGACGACAAATCCGAAATTGGCGAGATCGTCGTTGATCTGGCCGATCCAGGACCATATGCCACCGTTCAATCCGAATTGTTCCGAGATCAGCGCGATCGCCTCGATGCCGCCGATCAGCAGCGCAACCACGACTGATACAGCAGTGATTGTCAGATTGTACCACAGCTTGCGGACCGGATTGACGAACGCCCAACCATAGGCACCTACCATCAGCGCGCTGTCTGCGGTGTCAACCAGCGCCATGCTGGCGGTGAACAGCGCCGGAAATACCAGCGCGTGCCAGGGCGACAGGCCGCCGGCGGCCTCGGAGCCGGCAATGCTCAAGAGTCCGATCTCGGTCGCGGTGTCGAAGCCAAGGCCGAACAGCAGCCCAATCGGATACATGTGCCAGCTCTTGGTCACGACCCGAAACAGCGGACGAAACACTCGGCCGATCACGCCACCGGCGTGCCACTCCATGGCGTCATCGCCATCCAGGACGCCGTTGCGCGCGGCTCGGAACGATCGCCAGACCGAGTGAAGGATGAACAGGTTCAGGACCGCAATCAACAGCAGGAAGACCGCCGAAATCAAAACACCGACCGCGCCGCCATGGCTCTTGAAGGTGACGAGATCGTCCTTCAGCGCGGCGGCGGTCGCCGCGAGCAGGACGACGGCGGCGAACACCACGGTCGAGTGCCCGAGCGAAAAGAACAGGCCTGTCGTCACCGGGCGTTCGCCCTGCTGCATCAGTTTGCGTACGGTGTTGTCGATCGCCGCGATGTGGTCGGCATCGACCGCGTGGCGCAGTCCGAACACCCAGGCCAGCAGCGCCGTTCCCAGCAATGCCGGCCGTCCTTGAGATGCCTCAAATGCCCACGCCCAAGCCGCGATATTCAGGGCGGTCAGGACCAGGAACAGACCGGTGACGGATGACCTGATCCCGGCCCGACGCGCGACCGGCGGAGAAGCAATCGACGTCATAAAGGCTTCGGCAGGCATTTCTTCTGTTTCTTTTCTTCTGTTTCTTTGATTGTTTTGCATCTCATCGCGCCTCCTAGCGAGGCGGCGGGAGAAGATGAATATATGAAGAAAGCCCGCGCAGCGTCAATTGTGCGTTCCCGGGCGATCTCTGAAGCGCGCGCAACGCGCACCGCGATCTTGAATGGCTGTCGCCGCCGGCACATCCCTGCCGTTGCATCGGACGAGGCTCACCTGATTGCGCCGCCAGTAAGAAGAGGACTACATTATGCGCCTTGGCTCGCCGCGCGGTCGATCCGGCGTGCCGGTTGGGGAATCGATGGGGCTTTATCAATGAATCGGGCATCCCAATTGCCGGCCTTCAACGTTCTCTGGTTGCAGGGTGCGAGTTGCGGCGGCTGCACCATGGCGGTGCTGGAAACGGGACAGTCCGGCTGGTTTGAGGAACTGAAGTCGTTTGGTATCCGGCTGATCTGGCATCCCTCAGTGAGCGAGGCGACGGGGTCTGAAGTCACCGCCATTCTCGAGGAGGTGCGGGCCGGGCATATTCCACTCGATGCACTGATCCTGGAGGGGTCCGTCCTGCGGGGGCCGAACGGCAGCGGCCGCTTCAACATGTTCGCCGGCACCGGGCGATCGATCTATCAATGGATCACTGAACTTGCCCCCGTCGCGAGCTATGTGGTGTCGGTCGGAAGTTGCGCCGCCTATGGCGGCGTTCCGGCCGCCGGCATCAACCCCACCGACGCCACCGGATTGCAGTTTGATGGCACCGAGCAGGGCGGCGCACTCGGCGCCTCGTTCTGTTCGCGGCGCGGCATGCCTGTGATCAACATCGCGGGCTGCGCACCTCATCCCGGCTGGATCATGGAGACCCTGGTCGCGCTGGCCACCAACGATCTCGCTGCGACCGATCTCGATGGCTATGGCCGTCCGAAGTTCATCGCCAACCATCTCGCGCATCATGGCTGCTCGCGAAATGAGTTCTACGAATTCAAGGCCAGCGCCGAAAAAATGTCGGAGCTCGGCTGCATGATGGAGCATCTGGGCTGCAAGGCCACCCAGGCGGTCGGCGACTGCAACCAGCGCTCCTGGAATGGCGGCGGATCCTGCACCAAGGGTGGCTATGCCTGCATTTCCTGCACGTCGCCCGGATTCGAGTCGTCGCGCAATTTCCTCGAGACCGGCAAGCTTGCGGGCATTCCGATCGGATTGCCGCTGGACATGCCGAAGGCGTGGTTCGTGGCACTGTCCGCCTTGTCGAAATCCGCCACGCCGAAGCGCGTGCGATCCAATGCCACGTCCGATCACATCGTTATTCCGCCGGGCCGCAGCGGCGGCAAGACCAAGCCATGACGCGGATCACGATCGGCCCCTTCAATCGGGTTGAAGGCGATCTCGAGGTCAAGCTGGACATCGCGGATGGCATTGTCACCACGGCGGAAGTCACGGTCCCGCTGTATCGCGGCTTCGAGCAGATTCTCGAAGGCCGGCCGGCGCTCGATGCGCTGGCCCTGGCGCCGAGAATTTGCGGAATTTGTTCGGTGTCGCAGTCGATCGCGGCGGCGACCGCGCTACGCGGTGCGCTCGGAATCGAGGCCGCGCCGAACGGCGAGCTGGCAGCCAACATCGCCCACGCATCGGAAAACGCCGCCGATCATCTGACGCACTTCTACATCTTCTTCATGCCGGATTTCGCGCGCGGCGCCTACGCTGCGGCGCCCTGGCACGCGGCCATCGCCGAGCGCTTCGCCGCCGTCACCGGCAAGGTCGGCCGTGAAGTTCTGCCAGCGCGCGCTCGCCTGCTGGAGATCATGGGCATCGTCGCTGGAAAATGGCCGCACAGCCTGGCGTTTCAGCCGGGTGGTACGACGAGGGCGATCGATCTGGGCGAACGGATTCGCCTCCTGTCGATCGTCGCCGGATTCCGCTCATTTCTGCAGACGACGGTTTTTGCCGATTCGCTCGAAGCCGTGCTCGCGATCGAAACCAGCGCGCAGCTCGATCGCTGGCGCGACGGGCGCGGCGGCGACTTTTGCTGTTTCCTCGCGCTCGCCGGTGAGCTTGGGCTGGAGCAACTCGGCCAGGGCAGGGGACCGTTGATGAGCTTCGGCGCCTATCAAGGCGACCAGGGCGCGTTGTTGCCGCGCGGGGTTTTTGCCGGTGATGCGGGCCTGACGGTGCTGTCGACCGCCGACATCGCCGAGGATGTTTCGCACGCCTGGATGCTGGACGGCGCCGGTGATCCGGCGCTGAGTGCGACCATCCCCAATCCGGATAAGGCCGGCGCCTATAGCTGGGCAAAAGCGCCCCGATTGGGCGGCAAGCCGGTCGAGGTGGGAGCGCTGGCGCGGCAGGTCGTGGCAGGCCGGCCCTTGCTGCGCGAACTGGTGACCAGGTCGGGCAGCAACGTCCGCAACCGCGTCATTGCCCGGTTGATCGAGACCGCGCAGCTGGCGGTCGTGATGGAAAAATGGGTTCGGTCGTTGCGCCTCAATGAACCGTTCTGCGCCGACGTCAAATCGCAGGGCGAGGGCCGCGCCGCAGGACTTGTCGAGGCCGCCCGCGGCAGTCTCGGCCACTGGGTTGAACTGAGCAACGGCAGGATTTCCCGCTACCAGATCATCGCGCCCACCACCTGGAATTTTTCGCCGCGTGACACGCACGGAACGCCCGGTCCGCTGGAGCAGGCACTGGTCGGAACCAGGGTCGGAGACGAAGGCGCGAGCTCGGTCGCCGTGCAGCACGTGGTCCGCTCGTTCGATCCCTGCATGGTTTGCACCGCGCATTGAGGTGCCCCATCCGGTTAGTTGCTTACCATGTCTGAAAACAAGTTTCCGCATGGCGACGTCGATGTTGCGATGCAGCCGAGCTCGCCAATTCGCCTCGCACATTGAAACTGCTGCAGCTTCGTAGCTCCGTGCGCCTTGCGGGGGCTTGGCCTGCTTCTTGCTGTTGCCTTGCCGGATGACCGACTGCGGTGCGAAACCCGCGGCGGCTGAGGAAACGAAAGAGAGGGGCCATGGGCGCCGGCACGGAAACATTTTACAGCGTGATTCGCCGGCAGGGCATCACGCGTCGCAGCTTTCACAAGTTCTGCAGCCTGACCGCGACCAGCCTGGGCCTCGGGCCGCTGGCGGCCACCAGCATCGCCAACGCGCTTGAAACCAAGCCGCGCGTGCCGGTGATCTGGATGCACGGCCTCGAATGCACGTGCTGCTCGGAAAGCTTCATTCGTTCCGCGCATCCGTTGGCGAAGGATGCGGTGCTGTCGATGATCTCGCTCGATTACGACGACACCATCATGGCGGCCGCTGGTCATCAGGCCGAAGCCATCCTCGAGGAAACCAGGGCCAAGTATAAGGGTCAGTACATTCTCGCGGTCGAGGGCAATCCGCCGCTCAACGAAGGCGGCATGTTCTGCATCGACGGCGGCAAGCCGTTCGTCGAGAAGCTCAAGCTGATGGCCGAGGACGCCATGGCGATCATCGCCTGGGGCGCCTGCGCTTCCTGGGGCTGCGTGCAGGCGGCGAAGCCGAATCCGACCCAGGCGACGCCGATCGACAAGGTGATCAACAACAAGCCGATCATCAAGGTGCCCGGCTGCCCGCCGATCGCCGAGGTCATGACTGGCGTGGTGACCTTCATTACCACCTTCGGCAAGCTCCCGGAGCTCGACCGGCAGTGCCGGCCGAAAATGTTCTACTCGCAGCGCATTCACGACAAATGCTATCGCCGTCCGCATTTCGACGCCGGGCAGTTCGTCGAGGAATGGGACGACGAGGCCGCCCGCAAGGGACAATGCCTGTACAAGATGGGCTGCAAGGGTCCCACCACCTACAACGCCTGTTCGACGGTGCGCTGGAACGGCGGCGTTTCGTTCCCGATCCAATCGGGTCACGGCTGCATCGGCTGCTCGGAGGACGGTTTCTGGGACAAGGGCAGTTTCTACGACCGGCTTACCACCATCAAGCAGTTCGGCATCGAGAGAAATGCCGATCAGGTCGGGATGGTTGCCGCGGGCGCCGTCGGCGCCGCCGTCGTTGCCCATGCGGCCGCGACCGCCGTCAAGCGTATCGCCGGCAAGCGCGATAACGCCGATCAGAAACAGTAGTTTCAAGGAACGAAAATCATGGGCATCCAGACTCCCAACGGCTTCAATCTCGACAATTCCGGCAAGCGCATTGTGGTCGATCCGGTGACCCGGATCGAGGGCCATATGCGGGTCGAGGTCAACCTCGATTCCGACAATGTCATTCGCAACGCGGTTTCGACGGGCACGATGTGGCGCGGAATCGAAACCATCCTGCGCGGCCGCGATCCGCGCGATGCCTGGGCCTTCACCGAACGGATATGCGGCGTCTGCACCGGCACCCACGCGCTGACCTCGGTCCGCGCGGTCGAAAACGCGCTCGGAATCATGATTCCCGACAACGCGAATTCGATCCGCAACATCATGCAGCTCTGCCTGCAGGTGCATGACCACATCGTGCATTTTTATCATCTGCATGCGCTCGACTGGGTCGACGTGGTGTCGGCATTGAAGGCCGACCCGAAGGCGACCTCGCTGCTCGCGCAGTCGATCTCGAGCTGGCCGCTGTCATCGCCGGGGTACTTCAAGGATCTGCAGACCCGGCTGACCAAATTCGTCGAGTCGGGGCAGCTCGGTCCGTTCAAGAACGGCTATTGGGGCCACGCCGCCTACAAACTGCCGCCGGAGGCCAACCTCATGGCGGTGGCGCACTATCTGGAGGCGCTGGATTTCCAGAAGGACATCGTCAAGGTCCATACCATCTACGGCGGCAAGAATCCGCACCCGAATTGGCTGGTTGGCGGCGTGCCTTGCGCGATCAATGTCGACGGCACCGGCGCGGTCGGCGCCATCAACATGGAACGGCTCAATCACGTCTCTTCGATCATCGACCGCTGCATCGAGTTCACCGAGATGGTGTATCTGCCCGACGTGGTGGCGATCGGTTCGTTCTACAAGGAGTGGCTGTTCGGCGGCGGCCTGTCCAGCAAGAGCGTCATGGCCTATGGCGATATCCCGGAAAATGCCAACGACTACTCGGCAAAAAATCTCAGTCTGCCGCGCGGCGTGATCGTCAACGGTAATCTCAATGAGGTGCTGCCGATCGATCATGGCGATCCCGAGCAGATCCAGGAATTCGTCACCCATTCGTGGTACAAATATGCAGATGAATCCAGGGGACTGCATCCCTGGGACGGCGTCACCGAGCCGAACTATCAGCTCGGCCCGAACGCCAAAGGGACCAAGACCGACATCAAGGAGCTTGACGAGGGCGGCAAGTATTCCTGGATCAAGGCGCCGCGATGGCGCGGCCATGCGGTCGAGGTCGGGCCCTTGGCGCGCTATATCGTCGGCTACGCGCAGGGCAGGCCGGAGTTCAAGGAGCCGACCGACAGGCTTTTGAAGACGCTGGACCTGCCGTTGACCGCGTTGTTCTCGACGCTGGGACGTACCGCGGCGCGCGCATTGGAATGTGAATGGGCCGGTCACCAGATGCGACATTTCCAGGACAAGCTGGTCGCGCGCATCAAGGCCGGCGATTCATCGACCGCCAATGTCGAGAAGTGGAAACCGGAAAGCTGGCCGAAGGAAGCCAAGGGTTACGGCTTTACCGAGGCCCCGCGTGGCGCGCTGGCGCACTGGATCAAGATCAAGGACACCAAGATCGACAATTATCAGTGCGTCGTTCCCACTACCTGGAACGGGTCGCCGCGCGATCCCAGCGGCAATATCGGCGCGTTCGAGGCGTCCCTGATGGACACCCCGATGGCTGATCCGGAGAAGCCGCTCGAGATCTTGCGGACCATCCATTCGTTCGATCCTTGCCTGGCGTGCTCGACGCACGTCATGAGCCCAGACGGTCAGGAGCTCGCCAATGTTAAAGTCCGTTGAAGGTGAATTGGCAGCCCCCGATCTGGAGGCCATCGCCGCCGATGCGCATGGCGAACGCGCGGTCGGACGCACGACTGTTTACGTCTACGAAGCGCCGGTGCGAATCTGCCACTGGGTCAACGCGCTGGCAATCGTCGTGCTGATGGTCACCGGCTATCTGATCGCCTCGCCGTTGCCCGCCGTCGGCGGCGAAGCTTCCGATCATTTCGGTATGGGGTACATTCGGTTTACCCATTTCGCCGCCGGACAGGTGCTTGCGGTGTTCTTTCTCGCGCGGATATTCTGGGCGTTCATCGGCAATCACCATGCCCGCCAGATCTTCTACGTTCCGGTTCATCGCAAGCAGTTCTGGAAAGAAGTGCTGCACGAGGTGCGTTGGTACGCTTTTCTGGAACGCGACCCGAAAATGTATGTCGGTCACAATCCGCTGGCTCAGATTGCGATGTTCACCGGCTTCACCCTGTTCGTGGCCTTCATGATCTGCACCGGTTTCGCGCTGTATTCGGAAGGCACCGGCATCGATAGCTGGCAGCACGCATTGTTTGGCTGGGTTTTCGCAATCTGGCCCAACAGCCAGGACGTGCATACCTGGCATCACCTCGGCATGTGGGCCCTGGTCGCGTTCGTCATCGTCCATGTCTACGCGGCGATTCGCGAGGACATCATGTCGCGGCAGAGCATCATCTCCTCGATGGTCTCGGGCGAGCGCCAGTTCCGCGACGAGGCCTGAGCATCATGATCGCGGCAGGCAGTTCTCCCAAGGTCCTCGTGCTCGGCATCGGAAACATCCTGTGGGCGGATGAGGGCTTTGGGGTAAGGGTGGTAGAGGAGTTCCACCGCCGCTACGCCGTTCCGGACAATCTCACGTTGCTCGATGGCGGCACGCAGGGTCTCTATCTCGTCAATTTTGTCCAGGAGGCTGACTACCTGATCGTGTTCGACGCGATCGACTACGGCATCGAGCCTGGTACGCTGAAACTGGTGCGGGACGAGGATGTGCCAAAATTCACCGGCGTCAAGAAGATGAGCCTGCATCAGACCGGCTTTCAGGAAGTGCTGAGCGCGGCCGATCTGCTCGGCCAATATCCCGAGCGCCTGGCACTGATCGGATGCCAGGCGCTGGATCTGGAGAACTGGGGCGGTCCACTCACCGAGGTGGTGCGAAATCAGATCATTCCTGCGATCGAGGCCGCCTGCACGGTTCTTGCCGAGTGGGGCGTACCGGTCGCCGCGCGCGCGACACCGATTGCCGAATCTGAAGGTCTGCTCGGCAATGACATCGATATTGCGCGCTACGAGCGCCGCGAGATGCCAAGTACGGTCACTGGGTAAGGCGGGGTCTCATGTGTGTTGGACTGCCCATGACGATCATCGAGACCGATGGCGTCTCTGCGCTATGCGAGCGGCGCAGCGAGCGCCGTCTGGTCTCAGTTCTGCTGCTCGATCGACCGCCGGTCGGCGCGCAGGTGCTGGTTTTCATCGATAGCGCGATCCGGCTGCTCGGGGCTGAGGAAGCCGGCCAGATCGACAATGCCGTTGACGGACTGGCCGCCGCCTGCAACGGCGAGGATTTCGACCATCTGTTCGCCGATCTGATCAATCGCGAACCTGAATTGCCAGAGCACCTCCGACCGGTATAGCGCCCGTCGCCAGGGCGAGACGGCGCCCGCGGCTTTGTCGGAGATCAAACAGGCGTCGGTGTAAGGTTGCTAACCAGTATTGTAAGGCAGCTATGCCGTCAGCAGCTGGGGAACTTCCAGGCGAAAAAATATTCCATCTAAACAGACACTTGGAGATGGTTACGCAATAGCCAGAACTGGCATGTGACTTGCTGTTTCTCCAGGCAAAAGCGCAAATCCGATTGGGAGGGAATGATGGCATCGCGAGAAGGTCTAGCTTTTCGTCGGCACGGGTTGCCGACGGTCGACGTTGCGCAGATAGATCATTTCCTGACCGACGTCGAAGCCGCCGGCGCGCTGGCGGTACTGCTGTTCGCAGGTGACCCTGTGCGCTGGCCCGAAGCCGCCGACGTCGCCGTTGTCCTGCCCGAACTGATCGAAGCGTTCCAGGGACGGCTTCAGGGCGCGGTAATTGCCCAGCCGGCCGAACTTGCATTGGCTCCCCGATTCAACGTCCAGGTCTATCCAAGCCTGGTGCTGTGCCGTGATGGCAAGGTGATGGACGTCATTCCGAAGATCAAGGACTGGTCGGTCTATATCGACCGCGTGACGGCGCTGCTCGACGGCGCCATCAAGGTTGGAAACAGCGCCAAGGTCGTCCAGTCGATTTCAGGGCTGGATCGCAGCCGGGGAGTGTCATGAAGCTGGGATATTGGGTTGCGCCCGAGGGCGCGGAGCAAGCGGTCAATGTGTTCCCGATCGGCGCGGAAAGCCTTGAGGTTCGCCATGCCAGTCTGAGCGCCGCCGGCGCGATCAAGGCGCTGGCCTCGCTGGATGGCGCGGCGTTGGCCGAGCAATGTCCACGCGCGATGACGCTGCTGGAGCAACTCACCGCGGCTCTCGCCAGCCAGAGGGTGGGCTCGGCCCCGCAGGCCTTCCGGCTCGACAATTTCACCGCGATGGAACGCAAGCTGGTCGCCGACGTGTTCGGCGAGGGCGAAGTCAGCGGCGTGGTTGCGCTGCCGGATGGATCGGTGGCGCAGATTCAGGAATCCGTGCTGGCCGGGTTGTGGCGCATCCGGCTGGATGGCATCGAGGGGGAGGCGCCGCAGGAATATGTCGAGGTCGCCGCGATCCCCGAACTGGTGGTGCGCGCCGCCGGCGATTTGACCGCGCCGGACTTCAGCCTTGGCGCGCCGCCGGCAGGCGCGATGAATGTGATGCCCGTGCTCGCCGAAATCCGCGAGCGCGCGCAGGCCTATCGGCCCGGCGAGCGCTCGCAGATCATCAATTTTACGCTGCTGCCGATGAGTCCGGTGGACATGACGTTTCTGCAGGAGACCCTGCGCAACGGGCCGATCCAGCTGATCTCGCGCGGCTATGGGACCTGCCGCGTACTCGCCACCGGCACCCGCAATGTCTGGTCGGTGCAGTTCTTCAATTCCATGGACACGATCATCCTCGACACGCTCGAGGTCGGCGGAGTGCCCACAGTGGCGATCGCGGCCGACGAGGACTTCGAAGACTCCGCCGAGCGTCTGATCGAAATCAGGGAGGCCTATTTCACGTGAGCGGGTTTGAGAACTTTGGCATTCGTCAGGATATCGGCGAGCGGACGCGCATGGAATGCGGCATCTGCTGGACGGTCTACGACCCCGTGCTGGGCGACCAGGTGGCACAAATTCCGCCCGGCACCTCGTTTGCCGCCCTGCCGGCGGACTGGACGTGTCCGAACTGCGACGCCGCGCAAACCAAATTCATGATGGTCGAAGGCGAAAACTGAGCTCCGGATAATGTCGGAAACAAGCATGGACCGAGCTGCCGAATTCGCAAGCCTGCTGGAAGACTGCTATCGCCGCATCGGTGAGCGGTCGATGCGTGACCTTCCGGTTTACAACGACGCGCTCGCGGTCGAGGCGGTCGGCTTCAGGGCGGATGGTGAGGCGCTTAGCGGAATCCTGATCACGCCCTGGTTCATGAACCTGGTCCTGCGTCCGCTCGATGGCTCGCCGGCGTCGTGGAGTCCGGGTTCGTCGATCAGCCATGCGTTTCCGGTCGGGGCGATCGATTTCAATGTTGGCGATGTCGATGGTATTGGCCGGATCGCAAGCTGCTCGCTGTTCTCGCCGATGTTCGAATTCAGCACGATGGAGCAGGCGAGGGCAACCGCCGAGGCGGCGTTGATGGAAATTCTGTTGCCGCCGGCCGAGCCCGAACGACCTGCAACAAAGCTGGCGGCGGCGGTGGATCGACGGCGCTTCCTGCGCGGCGAACTGGCGGAGCCGCGGCCATGAAGACATCGGCCGGCGCGGACATCGACATCACGCTGGACCTGGCGGCAGACCGCGTGGTTGGCGTT
>NZ_JBAURI010001046.1:0-5294 GCF_049581145.1 Bradyrhizobium sp. | reverse complement strand
GGGGACTCTAAATGGTCACTATGGCGATTGCTTCGTGAACAAACAGGAGGTGCGATCATACTCACACTCACTAAGTTCAACGCGCTTCAAAATCGTCAATTTTTCATAAACTAAACCGAGTATTCTTCAGACTTACACCCTGACACATTCTAGCAAGCAAAGCGGGTTGAGCAACTAACTTTTCAAATAGTCTGGTTGTGCCGGCCGCTGGTTCAATCTCCGCTGGATTCATTTCCTTACGGGATTCATTTTTCCTTCTTAGTTTCAAGCGCGAGAACCACAATTGTGCGCACTGCCGACATCTGTCACTCCGACGGACGACAAAATCCATTGCGGCTTCAATGCAGGCCACGTACGAGTGAGGCTCGTCGGCAACATGCGCTCACCGAGATAAGTTGAGACAATTAGTCGGCTAAGAGGCATACCAGTCATCCGGAAAAAGAATATGGGGCCACTCCATGCCGTTATCGTTGGTTGCCACTCTGTAACCGGCTTGTACTGGAGCCGTCACTTTTTCAATGTTCTTGCGTTCGATTGCCCTCGATCCGGCTGGCGATACTCGCCGCTGTCTCGATCTCTGCGTTCGTTCGCTCATTTTTTCCCGAAGTTAAGTCCGATCGCGGTCCAGTGACAACTCGCGGTGACTGACGCAGTTTTTGCGCCATTGCCATGCAAGCTTGGCTAAAAAATGCAGCTTCGCCGGAGCGAGCCGCTCTTCAGACAGGTGTCGTTCAACGAAACAAAGCGGAACTGGCGCGGAACGCATATGAACTGGTTCACAATCGGCGATGAGCAACGCAAGACCGGTTGGATGCGCGCGGACGCGGCAGGCGATCATGGTCCATGGCGGCAACAGGCGATCCTGGGTCGCAGGGATTGGGATGCTGATGCCTTGCGCGATATCGTGCGCGACTATGTCATTGAGAATTTGGCAGATAACGATGCTGTTCTCGTCATCGACGAGACCGGTTTTCTCAAGCAGGGCAAAGCGTCGTGCGGCGTAGCGCGGCAATACATCGGTTCCGCAGGCAAGATTGCGAACTGCCAGATCGGCGTGTTTGCCCCCTATGTTTCTCGTCATGGCCATGCGATCATCGATCGCGCGTTGTATCTTTTGATGGATTGGGTAGAGAGTTTATAGAAATCAGATAGTTAGATGGAGGTCGTGTGCAAATCCTGTGCACGCGGGTTCTACTTTTCTTTCACTTTCGTTCTCACGAAATTGCCCCCGATGACCGCCAAACGCCGTCGATCCTGCGCTGCGCGTCCCTGAGTAGGACGTAGTGAACTCACCCAGCGTTCGCCCGCTTGGCCAAGCATCAGCCCAAGCTTCTCAGAAGGATCCACCGGCGGCCCAGAACGCACACTGTCTTGCGCGAGGACCACGCGCCCGTACGGTTGAGCCCAGATGCCTGAAATCCAGAGCCTGCTTCTTCCTACCCTTCTACCGCGCCCCGACGCGATGAAATCATGGGGGCACAATAAACGGAGCCGCCGTGATTCGATTCAGGGCACTGGCCGCAACCGGCCAGACGAAGCGGCCCGCACAGGTGTTAGGAACACCTGCACGGGCCCAACCCTCAACATGGAGAGTGCCATGTCTCAGGCTGATTCTGCCTATACCACGAGTCGTACGATCCTTCCGGCCGGTCCGGCCCGTCGGCAGTTCGTCACCGGCGGTGCCGTTGCCGCCCTGGCCGCGGCTGTCACCGCCTCGCGGGCCGCCAGCGTTCCTGTCCCGGAGGCTCCCGACCCGATCCTCGACGCCATCGAGGGCCACCGCCGAGACTTCGAGGAATTAGGGCGCTTGCTCGCTGAGCAGGATGCTGCCGAGCGCGAGCTGCGGCGGGCGACCAAGGGCAGGCGGACCGGGCTGGAGGCCAGTTGGTTGATCTCTGCGAGGCAGAAGGACTGCTCGGCCGTATCGAGATGCAAGCCTCGCTTCGGCTCGCCAAGACAGTGCCGGCGAGCCTGACCGGAGCAGCCGCCGCGCTGCGGTATGTACGCGAGCGCTACGATGTTGGGCAATATCCTATGTACGAAGAGGATGGCTACCGCCTGCTCTCGACCGAACGCGCGATTTGCGCTGCGGCAGGTCTCGCCATTCCGCACCATGGTCGGTGATCAGCAATGACAGTGCGCGCTGGCAAACGCCGCAATCGGTTCCCGACGAAGGTCGTGGTGCTGCTGCCTGGAATGAACTTGCCGTTGCGGAGGCGATCTCCCCGGTTTCTTTCCAATTCGTTTCCGAGGTCGCAAGGAGAAAACGCGGCCCCGCACATTGAATGGCTCTTCGGAATTGTGGTGACTTGGCCGGCTCGATAACTTGACCAGGTCGGTCGAGCACAGCGAAGGGATGTCACACTCCCCCAGTCTTCGTGTGTTCACGCTTGTCCGGGTCGGCCAAACCTGCAGGCGGCACATGCAAGAAGCGGGGGTTAGGTGAGAGCCATTTCCTTGAGCTGATGTCCCAGGAGTTGCTGTACACATATTGGTCCGGCGCCCCGAACTCGATCGTCGAGCCGTCCGCGGTTGCTCTTCCCATCGCGATGTCCATCACGAGCTGCGTCCGCTCCCAATTAATGGCGAAGCGCGCGACGCCGATGCTCCGGCCCGGAGGGTTATTATCCTTGTCCGGCTTGATGGATCCAGGATCCAAATCCTCGTAGAGATGACCGTCGGACGGATTCTGAACGATCTTGCGGGGAACCACTGTGTGGTCATGCCCGTGAAACAGCGCAATCGTCTTGCTTTCGGCAAGCACGCGGAACAGTGAATACTGTTCATCTGACGTCCACTGAGTGTCGTGGTCGGGTCCGATATCTTCGTAGAAGCCAAAATGCTGCAGAAGGACAACGGCCACGCAACTGGCGTCGTCCTCGGCTAGCCGCAGTTCACTCTTGAGCCAGTTGAGACCGCCGGCCCTGTCGTAGCGCGTGTCGCCACCAAACCTGTGGAGTTGAATGAAACGTATTCCAGCGATCTGGAAGGAATAGTTGTGGCTTTGCTGCCTCCAAGTATCGTCTTGGTTGATCGTTTCGCCATAAGACGCCATAGGCCTTGCATCGATATTTTGGACAGGCTGCGGCATCGGTGCGTCGGCGAGCGGCGGATAGAAAGGGGCATATCGGTCTCGGATGTAGGCCCACATCTGGTTACGGAAGAAATCATCGAAAATATACCATTCTTGCGCATCGAGATCGTGATTGCCAAGACCACACAACACCGGCACCTGGGTTGCCTCGTTGCTGGCGCCAGGCTCAAAGAAGTGACGAAACTGCCCGAGTTTGGGTCCCCAAACCTGGCCGATAGCGGGAACCCCTCCTCCAAAGTCGGTCAAGTCGCCCTGGACCAAGAACGCAGCGGCCCTGCCGATCGGCTTGTCGCCGATGGTGGATAGTGTTGCAGGCCACAGGATGTTCGGCAGCTTGGAGATCGCGCCCACCACTGCCCGCGCGCAATCGAGGAAATCTTGGTCGCCCGGCTGCGCAATAAATTGAGGGTCGTTTCCGAACGCCACGACGAACTCGATGTCACCCATCTGAAAAAACGCACTCGACTGATAAATCCACGTGAGTCCGTTCATTACCGTGGTTGCCGAGGCCAGCGTTGCCACCTGCGTCGTTTGGTTTGTGGGATTGTTCGGATTGTAAGTGACGAAAAAGGGAACGCCGTCGATGGCAAGCTGAACTGCGAATTGATAACCGGGATTCCAAGTAGTCGTATAGAGCGGCTCCAGCCGAAGACCCTGCTGGTCGAGCCCAAAGCCGAGAATGGCCGTATTGAATCGATAGTTGGCAGGCGGGTGAGAAGAAGGCCCAGAATATTGGCTGAGTAGGAAGTAGGGTGTCAGGGTATCTTCACCAACGTAGAAAGGCGTAGCAAATTTCCACGCATATGGTCCGCCCTCGATGAATTGAGAAAAATCGGTCTTCAGCCCAGCAGAAAGGTCGGCGCAGTCGACGGGCGTCATCAGAAACAGGTTGTCTAGATTCGGCGAGGTTATCACGGGATTGTGCGCAATAAAATGGGGGGTGGGTGGTGCATTTGGGGGAAAGGAATAGAAAGTCGTGATGAAAACGTAGCTCGAACTCCACGCCGCGCTCCAGATGGCCTCCGACTGACTCAAGACGCCCTTGCTGGGATCCTTGTCGTCCACCAACTTGGTGACGAACGTGCTCAAACCCGACGTGCTCATCGTGCCCATGTGAAGAAGAAAGAACAGTCGATCCGGTTCGGGCTTGAATGAGGCAGCAACGGTAATCCGGTTGTACCAATCCGTGATTGACGCTGTCCAAATTGCGTTGGTGCCCTTGGTCGGATCCTGAGGGTCAACGAGCGCCCTGATACTCAAGCTGCCTGGCCAGCCAGCAGATCCCGTTCCCCATTGATAGCAGAGAAAATAGGGCTGACCGCCGATGATGAACATCTCGGCGAAATTGTAACCAATGGGATTTGGAGCGTTTTTCGACGGCCATTGCTCGCTACAGACTTCGAGGAAGCCCGCGCTGGGATCGCTGGGGTCCGCCAGCGTTGTGATAAGCACATTCTTGCCGTACGACGTACCCGACAAATCGTTGTAATAGAGGACGTAGGTGACACCGGCGACTTCAAACGAACTAGCGAACGTCGTCATTGGAACTGTCTCCGATCAATCAGGAATGCAGAAACTCCGGCGGAATAGCGGGGCGGCGCGTTAGTGGGCGACGGACGGCCACGCGCGGCAGAGACAGCAACTGCTCGGTCAACGCAGAGGCAGTCCGATCCGCCAGAAGGTGGCTCTGTCCTTGCGAAACCCTGCACAACATCACTGCACCCACAAGTCGCCATAAACGAAAAGTGCACCAAACCTCGTAGCCGTGCAAGCGTCCTTTTACGTGCTAATTTATTATTGCAATTTGGGAGAGTTCTCAGCTTCGTAGGTTCTGCCTACAAGCTCGATCGATACGACAGAATTGCGGGCGCGGGTGGACGACAAGAAGGTTGCGCTGGTCTTTCGCAAATTGCCGGTTGGCGCTTTGTAGCGCCTTCCAGAGAAGGTGGGCGTCATCACCCAAAAAACACCACCGAGTGGACGATATGGCGCCTTCACCTCGACGTTGATGCCGCCGCTTTCGCATTTGATCAAGTACTCCAGGCACTTCGCGCCTTGGCCCCTTGGCGGCACAAGTTCAAGCCGCCGTCGGCCAGCTAGGTACCATGCCCCGAAGCACTCGCTGATTGCAGAGAAGAAATTATCGTCGTCTGTGCCGGTTAGTCGAGCACTGAGCTCAACTCCATTTGGTCCTTCAAAC
>NZ_JBAURI010001045.1:0-2386 GCF_049581145.1 Bradyrhizobium sp. | reverse complement strand
CGCTCGGCGAGCTCGACGGGGCCGGCTTCATGACGGTCGGGCTCGACAGCGAGGGCACCGAGAACCTGGCCGCGATCACGCTGCGGCAGCCGCTGGCGCTGGTGCTCGGCGCCGAAGGCAAGGGATTGCGCCAGCTCACCCGCGAGACCTGCAGCGTGGTGGCGCGGCTCGACATGCCCGGCGAGATCAAGAGCCTCAACGTCTCCAACGCCGCCGTGCTCGCGCTCTATATCGGCGCAAGCCGGCTCGGCCTGATGGGCTGAGGACGCGGGATGGGTGAAGCGCCTGCGCAACCCACCCGTGCGGCGATGGGTTTCGCGGAATCGGGTCGCCCAGAAACGAAGAACGTAGGATGGGTAGAGCGCAGCGAAACCCATCAATACCAACCGTGCGGCGATGGGTTTCGCCGTCAGATCGGACTCTTGTCCGATCTGACAGCTCTACCCATCCTGCCACCAGCTCAGTCGTAGCGGCGCAGCACGGGATGGCCGTCGTAATAACCCTGGCGCGGGATGAAGTGGTAGTGATGGTGCCAGTGATAGCCCTCATGATAGGAATCATGGCGTGAGCGCCGCCAGACCGGCACGGCGTCTTCCCGATAGGCCGGATACGGCGCCAGCATTCCGGGGCCGGTGTAGGTCGGCCCCTGGTTGACGTAGTAATATTGCGTGTCCGGATCGGACATTCGTTCATAGACAAAGCCGCGGCAGCCGGTGGCGCAGCCCGTCGTGTAGGCCGGCACATAGCTCTGCGCGCACGGGCTGACATAGCCTGCCTCGCCGCATGGCGCGCACGCGGCATAGCCGCAGGCCAGCGCGGGCGCCGCACCCGCGATCGTCACGGCAAAGGCCGTGACCAGTCCTGAAATCGTTTGACGCATGATACTCTCTCCTGTCGGATCTTTTTTTGTTTGCAATCCCTGCAGGCGATGACTTCACGAGGAAGATCATCGCACGGCAGCCTCTCGTTCGAGCATCGCTCGATCAATGCTCTGGCCCTGAAAGCATCGGCTTTGAAAGCATCGCCTTTGAAGGCATCGCTCAAGGTGTCGGCCGCGGCTCCCGAGCCGGTCTGCGCTCGGGCGGGTTGGCGCGGCCTTGCGGAGCTCTGACCACCGGCGGCGGATAGAACGGCTCCGCCGGCGTCGACTGTGCCGGCAGCGGCTCGGAGCGCGCCGACCAGGATTCATGATAGGATTCCGCAGGCTTCGGCAGCTTGCGATCGGCCGGCGGCTCGATCTCCATGCGCCCGTAGCCGGGCTTCAGCCCGAGGCTCGGATAATAATGCCCGACATTCGGCTCGGCCTCGACCGCGCGGCCGCCATAGACGATCGGCTGATTGTGATTGGCTTTGCCGAGACCGAAATCGCCCTCGACGAGGGCATAGGAAATATCGACGCCATTCACGATGACCGGCACGCCGGGGCGGCCGGGGACGACGATCTCGAACCCCTCTTCGGCGCACGCCGCCGAACTGATTCCCACCAGGACGGCCAGTGCCAATCGCAGGCGCATGGGCAGAACTCCGATTGCTGAAGAGCAACTTAAAGGAAGATGCGAGCGCAAAGGTTAAGGGACAGCCGTTAACTGGCGGTAAGCCTAATACATGCGCCATCTACCAAGGTTAACGCGCGCCGAGCCGATCGCTCGCTCCGTGCGCTGCCGCCGGATTCACTTGATCGGCGCCGCTTCATGGCGCACCTGACGCACCGCCGCCTCTACGACGATCGCGGAGACGCCTCGTCTCCGGGATCAACCTTCAGGTTGGGACGACATGGGCAAACTTTGCCGTAATCGAGTTGTTCTGCCCGGGATTTCGGGGAGGCGTAGAGCCACTCGACGAGCCACTCGACGACATCGCTGGCGACGATCGTCTTCTGAATCGCCAGTCCCTTTTCGGGAACGACCTTGCGGAGTCGTCGTGGACTGGGCCTGCCAGCGGCAGCCTGACGCCGCGGCCCGTGAACACCTCGTTGGTCGCGCGGATGAAGTCGAACGCCCTGGCCATGCCGACACCGAGTCCGCGTCCGAATGCCGATCTCTCCCCTCCCCGCGCGCGGAGCGCCCGGTCAGGAGGAGAGACGAGCGCGAATCTCTGTCACCACTTGCTTCGTCAGCGCCCGGTGGTCGCCATCAGCTGCGGCGGATAGCGTTCGCCCTCGACCTTGATCGCGGCCGCGGCCGTCGCGATCTCGGCGAGATCGTCGGCGGTGAGCACGACGTCCGCCGCCGCGAGATTCTCGTCCAGGCGGCCAAGCTTCGTGGTGCCGGGGATCGGCACGATCCAGGGTTTCTGCGCCAGCAGCCAGGCCAGCGCGATCTGCGCCGGCGTGGCCGCCCTGCGCGCGCCGACCCGCTTGAGCAGATCCACCAGGGCCTGGTTGGCC
>NZ_JBAURI010001044.1:0-8544 GCF_049581145.1 Bradyrhizobium sp. | reverse complement strand
CTTGATGACGGCGGCGGTGAGCTCGCTCTCGTTGAACTGGGTCATTGCTTTTGTCCTGGCTCTCTTCCTGGCTTTTGTCGTGCTGGCGTTTTCCCGGCTGTAACCCTACTCCAGCCCTCCTCCGGGCGTAAGGACGCCTGGCATTGGATCATGGTCACGTTTTCGGCTATCAACACCTCGTCAAAATGCCTCCGACCGCGGAAACTGCCCGATGCTCGCCCCACCCCTCGTCTCACCCGAATCCGCCGGCATGTCGAAATCAGGTTTCGACCGCGTCGAGGCCCATCTGAAGACCCGCTACATCGAGGCCGGACGCTTTCCGGGAACCCAGCTTGTGGTCTACCGCCGTGGCAAGCTGGTCCACAGCACGGCGCAGGGCCATGCCGACCTCGAGCGCAAAGTGCCGGTCAAGCCGGACACCATCTTCCGCATCTATTCGATGACCAAGCCGATCACGACGACCGCCTTCATGATGCTGGTCGAGCAGGGCCTGGTGGCGCTCGACGAGCCCGTCCACAAATACATTCCGGAATGGAAGAACCTCGGTGTCTTCGTCGCCGGCACGACGCCGGCGTTTCTGACCCGGCCGCCGGCGCGCCCGATGCTGATCGTCGATCTGCTGCGCCACACTTCGGGGCTCACCTACGGCTTCCAGCAGCGCTCCAATGTCGATGCCGCCTACCGCGAGAAGAAGATCGGCGAGGTCGAGAAGGCCGGAACGCTTGACACCATGATCGCGGAGCTCGCCAAGATCCCGCTGGAATTTTCGCCGGGAGAGGCCTGGAACTATTCGGTTTCCACCGATGTGATCGGCTATCTCATCGGCAAGATTTCAGGCCGGCCGTTCGAGCAGTTTCTGAAAGAGCACATCTTCGATCCGCTCGGCATGACCGACACCGATTTTTTCGTGCCACCCGACAAGGCGCACCGCTTGGCGGCCTGCTACTCCGCGGACCCGCAGGGCGGCATGAATTTTCATGCGGCCGATCGCAAGGGCACCCTGACGCTACAGGACGATCCGGCCACGAGTTCGTTCCTCGCGCGCCCGGAGCTGATATCCGGGGGCGGCGGACTGTGCGGGACCGCGGCCGATTATCTCACCTTCTGCCGCGCCCTGCTCAATGGCGGCGAACTCGAAGGCATCCGCCTGCTCGGACCCAAGACGCTGGCGCTGATGACGGCCAATCATCTCCCGGGCGGCCGCGATCTGCCCGAGATGTCGCGCTCGCTGTTTTCGGAAGCCGCCTATCAAGGAATCGGCTTCGGCCTCGGCTTCTCCGTGACCATGGATCCCGCCAAAACGCTGATTCCTGGAAGCCGCGGCGAGTATGCCTGGGGTGGCGCTGCGTCGACGGCGTTCTGGATCGATCCGGCCGAGGAGTTGATCGCGATCTTCATGACGCAGGTGCTGCCGTCGAGCGCCTATCCGATCCGGCGCGAACTGCGCACCCTGGTGTATTCGGCGATCACCGACAGCAATCTCTAGGCCAGGGGCACGGCCGCGGAACCCGAACGGCCGGCCGGAGGCCGCCGAACTGCAAACTGCGCAGGGCGAAATGCTTGGCGCCTACCAGGCGGTTCTCCTATGCTTGCCGCAATTGCGTGCTATCCGGGGTCCCCGTGCCAAAACCCTCGCTCTCCGTACGGCTGGCTCTTCTGGTCGCCGGGACTACGCTACCGCTGATCATCTTCGCCGTCGGCATCGTGCTGCACGATTATGTGCAGGATCGTCGGCAGGCGACACAGCGCGTGCTCGAGACGGTGCGCAGCGTGCGCCTCACGCTCGACGCCGAGATGCAGCGCATGACCGGCGGTCTGCAGGTGCTGGCGCTGACGGACGCGTTGAAGAAAGGCGACTTCAACAGCTTCCGGCGCATCGCCGTGGGCTTCATCGAGCAATACAGCAAGGGCGGCGTCATCCTGGTCGTTGACCGGGACGGCCACCAGCTGTTTTCCTCGCTCACCACGGACACCGCAATCCTGCCGCCGCGCAACAACCGCGACATCATCGAACGTGTCTTCGTCACCAAGCGTCCGCAATACTCCAACCTGTTTCTCGGCATGGTGAAGCAGCAGCGGATCGTGACGGTCGAGGTGCCGGTGTTTCGCGATGGCGAGGTGGTCTACGACGTCTCTTTCAGTCCGCCGGTCGAGATATTCCAGACCATGCTGGAGAGGCAGCAGCCGAACCAGGACTGGACGCTGTCGATCCTCGACGCCGATGGCGTGGTGTTCGGCCGCGTTCCGAACCCGCAAGACACCTTCGGCAAACGGGCCTCGGCCTCGGTGCTTGCCGACATGCTACGGACATCGGAAGCGCTGCAGCCGACGATATCGCTGGATGGAGCGCGGTTGATGTCAGGCTTCGCGCATTCCGCGCTCACCGGATGGATCGTCGCCGCCGGCATCACCGAAAGCTCGTTGTCCGCCCCGCTTTGGCGCAATCTCGCGATCGCGAGCGCGATCGGCGGCGTCCTGCTCCTGATCGGGCTTGGTTTCGCGGTGCGGATGGCGACCACGATCGCGCGCGGCGAGATGCTGCACGATCTTCTGATCGACGAGCTCAACCATCGCGTCAAGAACACGCTGGCGATCCTGCAGGCGATCGCGGTGCAGAGCTTTCGCAGCGCGACGCGGACGGAACGCGCGAAATTCGAGGGCCGGCTCGGCGCGCTCGCGGAAGCGCACAACCTGCTCAGCAAGGAGAAGTGGCTGGGCTCCGAGTTTCAGGACGTGATCAGGCGCGTGCTGCAGCCCTATCTGCTCAGCGGCCCCGAGCGGATCAAGATGAGCGGACCGAAGGTTCCGCTCTCGCCGCGGCTTGCGGTGGTGCTGTCGATGATCGTGCATGAGATCGCGACCAACGCCGCCAAATACGGCGCGCTATCGAACGACACCGGCACCGTCGCGCTCGACTGGGACGTCATCGAGGAGAACGCGGCCCAGAAGCTCAGAATGATCTGGACCGAGGCTGGCGGACCTCCGGTCACCGTACCAGTGCAGCGCGGCTTCGGGTCACGCCTGATCGAACGCAGCGCGCGTGACCAGCTCGGCGGCGAGGCGACCGTGGATTTCCTGCCGCGCGGCGTGGTCTACACGGTGCTCTGCTCGCTCGAGGAAAGCTGACTACTGTTGGACGGTGAGCACGGTGCGCCGGGTGTTGTCATCGCTGAGCCATGCCTGCTCGACCTCCGACAATGGGACGGGATTGGCCGCAATTTTGAAGCCACCCTGCGTGGTCGCCTGCAGCAGCCCCCGGATGGCATCGATGAGGCGGTCGAGAGCGATGCTGCCAATGCCGCTTCCCATCAGTTCGATCGCCGAGGAGCGCAGCACGGCGCTCGGCAGCGTGATGTCTGACCCGCCGACCGAACCAATCTGGACGAACCGGATGGGCGTTGCGTTCGCGCCGGCTTTTGCACCGGCAATTAGGAGCCGCTCCGCGCTCTTTCCCCAGAGATAGTCGACGACGACGTCAACCCCTTCGGCAAACTGCTGCTTGAAGCTGTCCTCCAGCGCCGCCTCGTCTTCGACAAGCGGAATCGTCACGTCGGCTCCGAGATCGGTGACCGAACGCAGGGCGCTGGCATTGCGGCCGGTGGCAATCACCTTCCCGGCCCCGAGATACCTGGCAACCTGCACGGCAAGGCGGCCCGCCGTTCCCGTGGCACCGTTGACCAGCACGGTCTCGCCCGCCTTGAGCCGCGCGCGTTCGGCATAGGCGGCCCAGGACGACATTCCCGGATTGGCAATGGCGGCGGCGGTCAGGTCGTCAAGATCGTCGGGCAGCGCCACGCATTGCTCCGAAGGCACCGCGGTTCGCTCCGCCATGCTGCCGTAGGGCGCGCGTGGCAGCACGAAATAGACCCGTCGTCCGTCATCGCGCCGTCCGACGCCGTCGATGCCAACCACGAAGGGCAACGAGCCCGAGGAACTGTAATGCGTACCGGACGCGCGGCTCTTGACGAGCGGGCTGATAGCGGCGGCCGTAACCGCGATGCGGTTCTCGCCCGAGCATGGCACCGGCTCCGCGAAATCCCCATAGACCGGCGTTTGTCCGGCGGTCTGAACGATCGCAGCTTTCATGATGGCTGTCCTTCCAGTTCTCAATTATATGTGCATAATGCACATATAAAGGGATCGCGATGCCGTCAACAAAGAATGTGCAAAATACACACATAAATGAAAAGCTCCGCCAGCTTCACGGGGCCGTGCTCGATATCGTCAGCGTCATCAACCGGCCGCAGCGCGACGAGGCATTGATCAAGGAGGCCGGGATTCCGCTCGACCGGGCGCTGTTTCCGTTACTCGTTGGAATCGAGCGGTTTGGGCCGATCGGCGTGGTCGAGTTGGCCGACCGTGCGGGACGCGACTACACCACCGTCAGCCGCCAGGTGGCAAAGCTCGAAAGCCTCGGTCTCGTGGAACGGCAGGAAAATGCCGGCGACCGCCGCGTGCGCGAGGCCGCCATTACGGCCAAAGGCAAGGCGATGACCGACCTCGTTGACGCCGCGCGCGAGAGAATTGGCCGCGCCATCTTCGAGACATGGGACGCGCACGACATCGACGAACTGGTGCGGCTGATGCGGAAGTTCGCGGACGCCGTGAAGGATCCCCCGACGCTCGGTTCCGGGATCAAGGCGAATTAGCAGATCCGAGACCTAACCGAAGTTCTGCAGCGACGGAAACGTCTCCAACAGCCAAATGCTGACGCTGGACACCGCGCCGGTCAGAAAGCCGATGCCGGTGATGATCATCAACACGCCCATCGCGCGCTCGACATTGACGAGATGGCCTTTCATACGGGCGAACAGCGACGAGAACTGCTCGATCATGAAGGCCGCGATCAGGAACGGGATGCCGAGGCCCGCGGAATAGACGGCCAGCAGGCCGGCGCCGTGGGCAACCGTCGATTCCGCCGCCGCCAGCGACAGGATCGCGGCCAGGATCGGGCCGATGCACGGCGTCCAGCCGAAAGCAAACGCTAGCCCCATGACATAGGCGCCCCAAAGTCCCACTGGCTTCGGGATCGGCAACCGGCCCTCGCGCATCAGAAATCCGATGCGCGTCAGTCCGAGGAAGTGCAGGCCCATGACGATGATGACGATGCCGGCGACGATCGCGAGCTGCGCCGACCAGGCCCGGATCAGCTCGCCGACGAGGGACGCGCTGGCGCCGAGCAGCACGAACACCGTGGAGAAGCCGAGCACGAAGAGAATCGCCGAGATCATCACCGCGCGCCGCGAGGCCCGGACCGTCGGGTCATATTCCACGTGCTCGATCGTCGCACCGGTCAGGTAGATCAGATAGGGCGGCACCAGGGGCAGCACGCAGGGCGACAGGAAACTGACCAGACCGGCGATCAGCGCCGCCGGAATCGAAACGTTTTGAATCATGCCACCTTCGCCATCTCTCTGGTCCCGCGCTCGACCGATCAGCCCACTGGCGACAAGGCCCTTTACGGAAGCCCGCCGGTCGGACCTGATGTAGCGGAAAGCCGGGAATGCGCAACCGAGGCGATCGTCGCAAGGCAGCGTGCAGGCTCTTGACCCGAGATCGGATCGGAAAAACCTCGCCGGACCGGGCATCGGTGGCGATCACAAATGCGGCATCTCGCCGGCGCGCACCTGCCGGATCACGGGGCGTCCGCAAGCCTTGTCTATTCAAGTCTTGTCAGTTCAGTCTTGCCCGTTCGAGCCTTGCCTATTTCACCAGTCGCAACACCGGACGCCGGCGCGGGGGGGCCGACCTGCTGTCCCGCGATCGTTCCTCGCCCGGGATCATCTCTTCGCACAGCGCCTTGAGCTCGGCGTCGCTGATCTGGTTGAGCTTCATGCGAAGCTCGAGAATCGCAACCGACACCAATTGCGCCGTATCCCGGCTGCCGGTCGAGGCAAGCACGGTCCGGCATTCCTCCAGCGTGGCAAGAACTGAAAGTAATTGTTCGTCTGAGTGAATCACTGGCGCTCTTTCCCCTCCCTAGCTCGTGGTGCACGGCCAACGCAGCGCGATAGCCACCAGCATGATCTCCCAAGCCCTAATCACTCGCAAGAGTAGCACAATGTGCATATGAATACCATTTCGTCGCGATATGTCCCAAACGAAAGGACGAATGTCCCGTGGAAATACGGGGTACTGATATCATGTCCGCCTGTTCTGATGGAGGCTTATTTGATCGCAAACGCTCGACAGTAAGTATAAAATTTGAATTATGCCCGGCCGCAACGCGTCCTGGTTGTAGTCGAGGAGCGATTCTGCCAAGCTTCTCCCTGCCGAACCGAGATTCACTGCATTTGACGGCCGGGGCCGAAGGATGCAGTTGCCAAGACGACAACCTGCTGCTCTGTTAGCAGCACGTGATGGCGGTGATAAACAACAATCACCTGCGCGGGCCATCGAGTCGTCGCAACGGCGTGGAATGATTGCATGTTTCCCGCACGCTCGACGGGAAAATGATACCGCTTTATCGAGCTGGTCAGTTGGTGGAGGCTTCACGCCACGGGATAGTGTGGGTTGAGGACAATTTGATCCATCGACGGAACCTAACGCGGTATATATGGGTGAACCCCTGACCCATTGCTTCGGGGGAATTTCGATTGAAAGGCGGTAAGACCAGAATGAATAAATCAGCTGCTAAGAAAATGAAGCAACGCAGTGCCGGCAAGTCCGACATTGAGCTTGGCAAGCGCATCCGGCTGCGGCGTGTCGAACAGAAGATCTCGCAGGCAGAACTCGGCGACAAGCTCGGCGTCAGCTTCCAGCAGGTCCAGAAATACGAGAAGGGCGTCAACCGCGTGGGCGCCGCCCGCCTTCAGCAAATCGCAACTGCGCTGGATGTGCCGGTCACGTTCTTCTATGACGGCGACGGCAAGGCACGTGAGGTCGAGAGCCTGCTGTTTCTGGACAGCGCGTTCAGCCTGAGGCTGCTGCGGGCCTACAGCAAGATCAAGGACCAGACGGTGCAACGTCAACTGGTCTCCTTGATGGAGTCGATCGCGGCCAACGAAGACTGAACATTGGACGCCCGGTAGCCGGCCCGGGCGATTTCAGTCTGCGGCGCCGCGGATACGGTCGATGAGGTCGGCCGGATCGATGGGCGCGCGCTCACTGCGCCAGGCCACCTGCTGCTGGTCGGGCCGCGACAAACCCAGCCTGCCGTCATAGGAAGTGGCGGTAACGGGCTGTTTGACATCGAGCACCCTGAGCGGCACTCGCTTGCCGTGAGCGGTAGCCTCGAGCGCAGCCACTTCCTGAGCAACCCGATCCAGCCCCGAATCGAGCCGAAGCAAAGTGAACTCCGGCCCCATCGCGTCATAGAGCGAGCTGCCGTCTTCGCGCCAGATGTGCGGCGTGCGGCAACCCGGGACCGTCGAGGCCACGCACGTACTCATCGTATGGGATGGATGTTTTTCCCCATCATAGGCGATGATCGGCGACGCTTCGACAGGCGCCGAAGTTCAGCCCCACGCAGGCATATTGCCGGACGTTGATCTCGTAGGCGAGCCGCCTGATCTCGCGGCGGGCGGCTTGTTCGATCGGGCCGCCAATCATCCGTTGACGGCCCATCTCGCGCAATGAACGATAGCCTCCGTAACAGCAAGAACAAGGGAGAAAACCATGCTGGTCCTGCACCACGGCTGGCGGTCGAGCGCCTCGCGCCGGGTCCGGCTGTGCCTTGAGGAAAAAGGCTTGAGCTACCAGGGCCATGATGTTGACATGGCAAAAATGGAGCACCACTCGCCGGACTATCTGAAGATCAATCCGCTCGGCGTGGTTCCGACCCTGATCCATGACGGAAGGCCGCTGCATGAGAGCGGCACGATCTGCGAATATCTCGACGAGAGTTTTCCCGATTCGCCGCTGCGGCCCGAGACGCCTTACGAGCGCGCCGAGATGCGCAACTGGATCAGGCATATCGATGGGCTGATCGGCAATCTCATCGTCTTCAACTGGCGCCACCATCTGCAGAAGGTGGCGCAGCAATGGTCCGACGAAGAGCTCGCCGAGAAATTGAGGAACATCCCGAGCAGGGAGCGCCAGGAGGCCTGGCTGCGGGTGGCGCGAAAGCCCTATACCGAAGAGGAGCGCGACGCCGCGCGAGGCAAGCTTGTGCAACTGCTGGACAAGATGGAAGACGCGCTGGCGCCGTCCGGCTGGCTCGTGGGCCGGGCCTATTCGATCGCCGATATCGCCGCCGTGCCGTTCGTCAAGCGGATCGACGAAGAGATCGCGCCGGATCAGCTATCCGAAAAGAGCCATCCCGGCGTCAGCGCATGGTGGGCTAGGATACAGGCGCGGCCGGCATTCGCGCGCGCCAATATCGGTCCGTTCCTGACGTCCTGAGCCGTTCGCCTGCCGAGCCGTTTCCAATTTTTCGTCTCCAACCGTCGAAAGCCGATACGATGCCGGACGTCCCCGCGAACAACGAAAAATCCCATGCCGACGGCAAGATCCTGCACGGCATCGCCGACGGCGTCGGCGTCATCACCTTCAACAATCCCGACAAGCGCAACGCGATGTCGCTCGACATGTGGGAGGGTTTCG
>NZ_JBAURI010001043.1:0-21716 GCF_049581145.1 Bradyrhizobium sp. | reverse complement strand
GGACGCCCTGCTTGCTGGCGACCGCGGCGCAGGCAACGATCGCGAAGTCGCCGTGACGCCGCGCGACCTCGCGGAACGCGCAGCGCGCACCGTCAAGCGACGGAAATGAAACCGCCTCGATCATTTCGTCGGCCGCGCGGGACGTCGACATCATGCCGGTGAAGAACTCACCGGCGGCGACCTTGCGACGCGTCCTGGCGGTTCGCAGGTGGACGTGCCCGCCAAGCGCCAGCAGAGCAAGCGGCATTTCCGCGCTGGGATCGGCATGAGCGATCGAACCGCAGATCGTGCCGCGACTGCGGGTCTGGGCATGCCCGGTCCAGGGCAAGGCGCGCGCGATGAGACTCAGTTTTTCGGCAAGCGGAGGCCAATCCAGCAAGGCCCGCTGCCTGACGCCGGCGCCGACCGTCACCGCTCCCGATGTCGCGTCGATCCGGTCCAGCTCCTTCAAGCGCATGATGTCGATCAGCACCCTGGGCTTGGCGAGCCGCGCGTTCATCATCGCCATCAGCGACTGGCCGCCAGCGATGATCTGCGCGGCGCCTCCTTCCGAGGCCAGAACCTGCAGGGCTTCCTGCAGCGTTTCCGCACGCACGAAGTCGAACGGAGCCGGCTTCATGACCGGCGCCCCAGCAACGAACGTAACCTGCCCAGCAGCGACGGTTGCGCTCGCTCCCGTGCGCCCCCGGCCTGACGCGCCAGCGCCGAAAAAAACTGTCCGATGATGACGCGCGCCGCGCCGTCCAGCAGTCGGCCACCGATGCTCGCCACCTTGCCTCCGATGGCCGCGTCGTATTCGTAGCGCACCAGGGTGCGGCCATTGTCCGGCGTCAGCGTGATGCGACCTTCGCCGTGACCGAATCCCAACGTGCCTTCGGCGGAGCCGCCCAGCGTCACGGCGCGTGGCGCGTCGAGGTTGGACAGTATCACTTCCGCCTTGTAGCGGCCCTTCACCGGCCCGATGCCGATGGTGACATCGGCCCGGAACTGCGTGTCAGAGACTTTATCCACGCCGTGGCAGCCGGGGATGACGGCCTGGAGCGTTGCTGGATCAAGCAGCATCTTCCAAACCATCTCGGGTGAAGCGGCCACCGTCGCGTTGCCGTCCCCATGGAGCTGGCGCCCCTCATTGGCGGTTTTCCCCGTATCGGTGAGGCGATACCCAGGGGGAGGCGGCGGTTCGGCGCCGCGAACGATCTCCGCCAGTTTGGCCGGAACCAGCGGCAGCTCGACGTCTTTCATGCCAAGCGCATCGGCGACTGCGTTGGCGATACAGACGGGCGTCGACATGCAGTTGCCTTCGCCGACACCCTTCGAGCCGAGCGGCGTGAACGGCGACGGCGTCTCCATGTGAAGGATGACGGGATCCGGAACTTCGGCACTGGTCGGCAGCAGATAGTCGGCGAAGGTGCCGGTCAGAAAGCTGCCGTCCGCTGCATAGGCGTGTTCTTCATAGAGCGCTGCACCCAAGGCCTGCGCAAAGCCGCCGCGGATTTGGCCATCGACCATTGCAGGATGAAGGATGGTGCCGCAATCGTGCATGGTCACATAGCGATCGACGCGCGTCATCAGCGTCGTGCGATCGATCTCGACGCCGCAGAAGTCGAAGATGAATCCGTGGCAGAGCGACGAGTTGACCCG
Source organism: Bradyrhizobium sp. (assembly GCF_049581145.1). Lineage (GTDB taxonomy): Bacteria > Pseudomonadota > Alphaproteobacteria > Rhizobiales > Xanthobacteraceae > Bradyrhizobium. The sequence goes on along the minus strand of NZ_JBAURI010001043.1, from coordinate 20,075 downwards.
ATCCTGCTCGTCGGGCGGGGTGAGTTCTGGCGGCGTCCAGAACACCGTCTCGCGGATGGTCTGCGGAACGTCGTCCGGCAAGGTGCCCGGCGCCCAGTGACTGAGCGCGGCCAGTCGCGAGAACGCGATCCGGGTATCGGGATTGCGGCGCGAGCTCACGCTGCCTTGCGCGAACACGATGTCGTCCGCATCGGTATTGAACTGGCTTGCGGCGACCCGCGCCAGACGGGCCGCGATCCGTTCGGCCGCGAGTTTCGCGGTGCCGGCGACCGCCGCGGCGAAGCGACTTGCATAGTTGCCGGACGCGATCGACCAGGCGTCCTTCGCGGTATCGATCTCGGCGTTGACCCTGACCTCCGCCGGCGTGAGACCGAACACATCCGCCACGACCTGCGACAGCACGGTGCGATGGCCCTGGCCTTGCGGGACCGACGCGACATGGACGGAGACGCTTCCGACCGGATCGAGTGCCACGGTAGCCGTGGCCTGCGCGCCATTTTTCGGTCCCGCCTTCTTGCGCTCAGCGGCGGTCAACACCGTCGTGATGTAGCCCATGTTCGAAACGCTGGGTTCGACGACCGCCGTGTAGCCGATTCCATAAAGCCTGCCCTCGGCGCGAGCGGCGTCTCGGCGCAGCTTCAATTCCGCAAGCTCCCCGCCGTCGACGCCGCGCGCAACCGCTTCCTGGTAATCGCCGGAGTCCAGCAGCGCGCCTGTTGCGCTCCTGTACGGAAACAACCCGGCCGGGACGAGGTTTCGCCTGATCACGTCCAACGGATCGAGCTCGAGTTCGACGGCGATGCGCTGCATCAGCCGTTCCAGCGCGAAATAGACCTGCGGCCCACCGAACCCGCGGTTCAGTCCCGTGGGCGTCTTGTTGGTGACGACGACCCGATTTCTCACCGCCACGTTCGGGATGTCATAGGCGCCGGTCAGGTTGCCGTGCATGCGGTACAGCGTGGCGGGCTCCGGCGCGCGCAAATGCGCGCCGCAATCCTCCACCTGGTTCCAGTCGAGCGCCGAAATCCTGCCGTCGGATGCGACCGCGGCCGACAGCAAAGTGACACGGTTGGTTGCGGACACGGAGGCAGCGAGGTGCTCGAGACGATCCTCGATCCACTTGACCGGACGTCCGACGGCGCGCGATGCGGCTGCGAGCAACACAATGTAGGGAAACACGCCCTGCTTGACGCCGAAACTGCCGCCGGAATCCGGCGGGGTCCGCAGCCTGACGCGGTTGCCCGGCACCTTCAGGGCCCGCGAGATCACCGCGTGAATGCTGAACGGGCCCTGGAAATTCGCCAGAATGTCGAAGGCGTCTTCGGCTGCGTCGTAATCGGCAACGACGCCATACGTCTCGATCGGCGTGCAGGAATTTCGCGGGTATCCGATCGCGATCGAAATCTGGTGTTCGGCCTCGGCGAAGGCGCGCTCCGGATCGCCATAGCGGAAGCTGCGGTCGCTGGCGACATTGCCGCCGAAGCCATCATGAAGCACCGGCGTCTCGGGCAGCGGCGCCTTGAGAGGATCGATATTGGCGCCCAACGCCTTGTACTGCACCTCGATCAGGTCGACGGCGTCCTCGGCTTTGTATCTGTCGGAGGCGACGACCACGGCAACGGGTTCGCCGACATAGCGCACCCGCTCGACGGCAATCGGCCAGCATTCGACCGGTGCCTTGACGCCGACGACGAGACTCGTTGTCAGGGCCTTGATGTCGTCGCCAGTGAGCACCGCGACGACGCCGTCAGCGTGGCGCGCGGCCTCAGAATTGATCGAGACAATTTCTGCATGGGCATGCGGCGAGCGCAGCATCGCGGCGTAGAGCGTGCCGGGCCGGACGCCGAGATCGTCGATGAAGCGGCCGTGCCCCGTCAGCAATGCGGCATCTTCGATGCGCGGGATGGATCGGCCGACCCAGGGGCGCACTGCATTGTCGGCGATTGCTAAACCTGCCGCGTGCGGCATCCGAAAATGTCCTCCCGGTCACGTCTTGATGACGGCTTGGGGAAGGGTTTTCAGCAAACTGCGGCGCCGGCCATACCTTCCACTCTCGCGACTTGCCAATTCATCTCATTCTTGACGCTGCAGCGCAGCATCAGCTGGCAAGCCGCGAGACTTGCCGGAACTCATTCGGCGAAACGCCGGCATTGTTGCGGAAGAAGCGGCTGAAATGCGCAGGATCGGAAAATCCCAGACGGGCGCCGATCTCCCCGACGGAAATATCATGATGGAGCACGGCCTCGACCGCCTGCTCCATGCGCACCACGTTGAGATAGACCTTCGGAGGCAGGCCAATTGACGACTGGAACAACCGGAAGAAATGCGGGCGGGACAGACCGGCCTGCTTCGCCAGTGTCTCGACGTCGGCCACACCGCCGGCGTTGCAGCGCATATATTGCGCCGCGCGCCTGATCCGACGATCGCAGACCGATGCGTTCAGTTCACGGATCGATCTCGGAAAGCTCTTCCACGGCGTAAACCTCTCGATGACGGCGATCATCAGATCTGACAGCAGGGCTTCGTGCTCGGTGCGGCATTCGGGACGCGCCATCATGTCGGCGGCAAGATCCATCGCGAGTTGCCGGATGCGGGGCGACACCTCGCCGTGGGGCTGTCCAAAAAAGCCCGGCGCACCGCTCGCCGCCCATCCAGGCCGGAACGCCTTCAGCCAGGCCGGCTCGATATACAGCGCGAGAATGAGCGTTCGCGGTCGCGAGGGATCATGGAGGTAGGAATGCGGCTGCCAGCCGTCGACAAGCACTGCGACCGAATCGGTCAGAGGATGGATGGCGTCGCCGACGATGAACTGGGTGTCGGCGCCTTCCACCTTGAGCAGGACGTGACAATGCGGATGAGCGTGACGGACCAGAGAGCAGTCCATATCGAGCAGGGCGACCCTGCCGAAATTACCGTGCGCAATCCGCAGAGCCGTCGACATTGGAACCTCCCGGTCAGTTTCTGGACTTCCAGGGTACGACCCACCGCTCGATCTCATCAAGCACGACCGCAAACAGGAAGCCGAGCAGCGCGATCACCAAGAGCCCGACATACATCGTATCGACCGTCAGCACCTGCCAGGCGTTCCAGATCATGAATCCGATTCCATCGTTGGCCGCGACCATTTCCGAGATCGCGATCAGGATGAGACCCATCCCGACCGCGAGCTTGATTCCTGCCATGATCGACGGCAGCGCACCCGGCAGCGCGATGGTGCGGAACACCTGCCACTTGCCGGCGCGAAAATTGTGTCCGACATCGAGGTAGATCCGATCGAGGTTGACCACGCCGAGCACCGTGTTGATGAGGATCGGATAAAACGCTCCGAGCGCCACCATCACGACCTTCGACAGTTCACCCAGACCGAAGATCAGCAGGACCAGCGGAAGGATCGCGCTTTTCGGGATCGGATAGGTGGCCGAAACCAGCGGATCGATTGCCGCCCGCAACGGCCGCGAGATTCCCATGGCGAGGCCGAGCAACAGGGCCGGAACGCCGCCCAGCAGCATGCCGAGCGCAAGACGCCGCAGGCTGGCCAGCGTATTCGAAGCCAGTTCGCCTGACGCCAGGAGAACACCGATCTGGTGCGTGATGCGGCTCGGTGGCGGGAAAAACCGCACATCGATGGCGCCGGAATCCCCGGCGAGTTCCCAGGCGAGCAGAAGCGCCAACGGCGTGACGACGCCGATCAGGCGATGAGGCACTCGGGACGAGTCGGTCATGTCTCTTCACGTTTCCTCATGTTCCCTTGCCGCTTTCCGATTGGCGGGCGCGAAGCACTTCGTCCCGCAACTGTTCCCAGATGTGGACGACGAGATCGCCGAACACGGGATTCTGGCGCAACTCCAGCACATGGCGCGGTCTTGTCAGCGGCACGTCGATCACCGCCTTCGACCGCCCGGGACTCGCGGTCATGATCATGATGCGATCGCCGAGCGTCACCGCCTCCTCGACGCTGTGGGTGATGAACACCACCGTCTTCTTGGTGGCCTCCCAGATCCGCAGCAATTCCTCATGAAGCAGCAGCTTGTTCTGCTCGTCGAGCGCGGAAAACGGCTCGTCCATCAGCAGGATTTCCGGATCGTTCGCGAACGCACGCACGATCGAAACACGTTGGCGCATCCCGCCGGACAATTGATGCGGATAGAGCTCGCGAAACTGCCAGAGGCCAATGCGCTCGAGCCACAGGCGAACGGTCGCGGCGATCTCGGCCTTGTTGACGTGCCGCATCCGCAGACCATAGGCGGCATTGTCGTAGACCGACATCCAGGGAAACAGCGAGTCTCCCTGGAAGATCATCGAATTCGCCGGCCGCGATCGTTCGAACTGGCGGATGTCAATAATGCCTGCGCTCTGCCGCTCGAGTCCGGCAAGCATGCGCAGCAACGTGGTCTTGCCGCAGCCGCTCGGGCCGACGATCACGAAAAACTCGCCCTTCTGCAGGTCGATGGATATACCATCCACCGCGACAAAACCCTTGCGTCCGAACTGTTTCCGCACGCCCGACAGGGAGATCTGGATGTCCCTTTGGAGCGGCTCGGTCGTTTGCTCCAACACCTGAGGGGCAGGCATCGTTGCCTCCCGCTGCTCAATGCGCCGGTTCATACGGACCGAGTTCCTTCACGGCATGTTCCGCAAACGACATGTCGACGACGTCGGTCGCGGCGACCGGCTTTTCGATTTGCCCCTGGGCCTGGAAGAAGCGAAGGTCGTCGGCCAGACTGGACATGTTCACATCGCCGTTCGGCGATATTCCGTTCGGGATCATGGTCTTGAAGATCGCACGGTCGGTCAGTCCGGTCGTTTTCATGATCAGATCGATCACCCGGTCGGCGCCGGGTCCGTCGAAATGCCCGTCCCGCGTCGCGTCGTTATAGACCCGCGCGGCCTTGACATACGCCGTCATGAAACGTTGCCCGACATCGCGGCGTTTCGTCAGCAGCGCATCGCCATAGAGCAGTGCAGCGACCTGCTGGCCCGGATAGAGGCCATCGTCCGAGAGTCGCACGGCCACGCCGCTTGCGATCGCGCCGGTCGCCGACGGTTCGGTCGTGATCGCGCCGTCGATCGCCTTCGACGTCAGGGCGGCAACCTGCTGCGGATAGCTCAGGTTCACTTCGGTCGCATCCTTCTCCTGAAGACCGCCCTTGGCCAGCGCCACGCTCAATTTTGCGTTGGTGGCCGAGCCAGGACCGGCAGCGGCAAGCTTCAGACCCCTGAGATCGGCGAGCGACTTGACCTTGCCGGTGTCAACGAGATCCTTGCGGACGATCAGCGGCATGTAATCATAGCCCGGCGGGGTCGACCCCTTGTCGGCGACGATCTTCACCATGATGCCGCGGGAGACGGCATTGTAGAGCCCCGCGGACGAGGCGCCGGCTCCGACGTCGATCTGCCCCGCGCCCAGCGGCGCGATCATGCGCGGCCCGGAGTCGAACGGGATGAGCTCGACCTTCAAGTTTTCTTCCGCGAAGAAGCCACGCTCTTCGGCGATGTAGAACACGATGTCGCTGATGACCTTGTTGATGCCGACCCTGACGCTATCCACCGTCTCGGCCCGGCCGACGCCGGGCTCGAACATCATCGCTGCGCAGACCGCAATCGCGGCGAGCGCACTGAACCTGCTGCGCATGACCCCATCCCCGTTTGAACTCGACCGGCTGCCGGCGCGAGCTTCTTGTCAGTGGCTCCATCGATCGCTGCGCCTACCCCGCCGCGCCCGCCATCGTTTTCGCGAAAGCGGTACCGGAATCCTGCTCAAGCATGCTCATCAGATCAAGTTCTTCAAGTCCCTTGACGTGGATGCGCTTGAATTTCATCATGTCGGCTTCCACCGGTTTGGTCGCGTCGAGCCCCATTTTGGCGCTGATGCCGGCCTGGCTGGACGGATCGAGCCTGGAACCCTGCGCACCGGCCACCACGACCAGATCGCGATCCGCCTGAAACCTTGTCGCAACCGCCCATTCGATTTCATGTGGATTGTCGATGTCGACGTCGGGATCGACGACGGTCACCTGCTTGAGATCGTAATGGCCGCCGAACGCGCCCATGATGATGTTCTTGGGCTCGCCGTCGTTGCGCTTGTCGATTTTGACGACGAGGTGATAGCGACATGTCCCGCCCCGTGTCAGCCGCACATCCTGCACGCTGGGAAAGCTGCGCTGCAGGTGATCGAGCAAGGTCGCTTCACGGGGAATTTCTCCCAGCAGCAGATGCTCCATGCCGCCGCCCACGATGGTATGGAAGATCGCGTGCTTGCGATGCGTCACGGCGTCGACCTGAATGACCTCGCGATTGGCGCGGGCACCGTAATATTGTGGGAACTCGCCGAACGGACCCTCGGGCTCTCGGACCTTGGGCAAAATCCGCCCCTCGATCACGATTTCGGCGTGGGCCGGCACGCGAACCTGGTTGGTCCTGCACTTCACCATGTCCACCGGCGCGCCCAGCAGCGCGCCGGCGATTGCCATTTCGTCCTCGTCGAGCGCCGCAATCGCCTGCGAGGCCAGGATGCAGGCTGGGTGGACGCCGATGACGAGTGCGATTTCCAGCGCTTCTCCGGCCTGCTCCGCCATTCTGAAATAATGATGGGTATGCCGGGGCAGCAGCAGGACGCCGATGCGGTCCGGCCCGCTGACCTGACAGCGATGGATCGAGACGTTCTGGATGCCCGTCTTCGGATTGCGCGCGATCAACAGCGCCGCGGTGATATACGGGCCGCTGTCGTGCTCGTTGTGTTTTGGGATCGGCAGGAGTTTGAGGAGATCGACGTCGCGATGGACGACCTCCTGAACGGCCGCCTCCTTCACCTCGGTCCATGGCAGCGGCTGACGCGCGGCCTGCTGGAATCGCGACAATAGTTGCTCAGTCGGCACGCCGATCGAATCGGCGACCCAGTTGCGGTCGACAAACAGATTGGCCACGACGGCGATCGCGTGGCCGCCCGGCCGCGGAAACATCACCGCACGATCGAGCTCGAGTTTCTTCGATACCGCGGCCAGCTGGTCGATCAGTGAGACCCCCTCTCGGGCCACAGCGAGCCGGCCGGTCGCGGCGAGACGTTGCAGCCAGCTTCTCAGATCGGGGGAAGCATTGTGGCCGATCCTGGCGCGTGCAGCCTCTGTGTCCGTCATCTCGACACCTCTCGTCCCATGCCCATCAGGTCTCGCGCTTGGCCGCCGGACGGCGGCGCGAATCCTCCCGCTCGCCCCACCGATGCGCCACGCCGACGTCGATATCGAACAGATCCAGGGCACGGCCGACGGTGTGGTCGACCATGTCTTCAAGCGTCTGCGGCTTGGCATAGAAGGCGGGAACCGGCGGCGCGATGATCGCCCCCATTTCCGACAGCGCGGTCATGCTCCTGAGATGGCCGGTATGCAGCGGAGTCTCGCGAACCAGCAACACCAGCCTGCGCCGTTCCTTCAGCGTGACGTCGGCCGCGCGCGTCAGCAATGTCGTCGTGACGCCGGAGGAGATCTCCGACATCGACCGCATCGAGCAGGGCGCGACGATCATGCCCATGGTCCGGAACGAGCCGCTCGAGATCGAGGCGGCCATATCGTCGATGGCATGGGTGGTGTGGGCGAGCGTCTTGACGTCGGCGATCTTGAGCGTGGACTCGTAGGCGAATGTCAGTTCGGCCGTCTTCGACATCACGAGATGGGTCTGCACGCCCGCATTGCGCAGCAACTGCAGCACGCGGACACCGTAGATCACGCCTGACGCGCCGGAGATTCCAACAATCAGGCGGCGTGGCGGTGGCTCCATGTCAGATTCCAGTTTTATCAAATGATCCGCCGCTCCGGCATGAATGCCCGTCTCGCCGTTACGATGATAGGGGCGCTTTACAATCAAAACAAATAATAGATATTGATGAAATCGATCATTTTCAGTGATGTAGCGGACCGATGGATCTGAAGCAGCTGAATTACTTTCTGTGCCTGGCCCGCGAGGGCAACATGACACGGGCGGCGCGCCAATTGAACATCGTGCAGCCGGCCCTGAGCATGCAGATCGCCAAACTCGAAAAGGATCTGGGAAAGCAGCTGTTCGACCGGGCGGCGCACGGCGTGTCGCTGACATCGGCGGGCGAAACCCTGGTGCGCCTCGCCGAAACCATTACCAAGGAGGTCGATCGCGCCAGGGAGGAGATGGCGCATGTCGACGGCGTGATCTCGGGCCGCGTCAGCATCGGCATGATCACATCGGCGGCCCAGAGCACACTTGCAGCATCATCGGCAAAAATCGCAGCGAGATATCCGGGGATCCGGCTTCTGATCTGTGAAGGCTATACCGACACGCTGATCGCTTGGGTGGTTTCCGGCGAATTGGACGTCGCGATCATCAACATACCGCGGAGGAAGATCCCGCTGACGGCGCATCACATCCTCGACGAGGAGATGATGCTGGCCGGCGGAGCGGGCAACAACTCGCACCTTTCCAGGACCGTCTCCTTCAAACAGGTTGAAAGCATGGACGTGGTGATTCCGTCGCGGCGGCATGGCCTGCGCATGATCCTGGACGATGCCGCCGCGACCGCCGGCTTCATCCTGAAGCCCAGGCTGGAAATCGATACGCTGCCCGCAATATGCGAGATCGTTGCGTCAACGGAGATGGTGACCATCCTCCCCGGCATCGCTCTCAACGCGTTTCTCGCCGAGAGACGAATCCGCGCGCAAATGATCCGCCGTCCGGCGATTTCGCGGGCCGTGGGCTGGGTGACAAATCCCAGACGCATCATTTCAGGCGCGGCTGCGGCCGTCATGGAGATCATCTCCGCTGATTTGAACGCCGCGGCGAACGCCGCTGCTCGTCTGGTGGAAGGCTAGCCTGCGAAGATGCCCGGCGCGCTTTCGCCTTTGGCTGAGGCTCGATCGGCGATACCCAGCTTCAGGAACTGGACGAATACCAACATCCTGGTCGACGACCTCAATGCCGTTCCCGAGGCACGCACCGAGCTTCAACGCTACACTGTGAGCCTGGCCCTCGACCGCGCCATGAAGGCCCGCTTGGTTGCACAACTCTGAAGCCACCGACCAACGCAGCCACGGCGCAACCAACTAACTTGAGGTGTCGGCATCCGATGCCGGAAAAACTACACCCCCGCCATCATCACGTATTTGATCTCGACGTATTCTTCCATGCCGTGATGCGAGCCTTCGCGGCCGAGGCCGCTTTGCTTGACGCCGCCGAACGGCGCCACTTCGGTCGTGATCAGGCCGGTATTGACGCCGACCATGCCCGACTCCAGCGCTTCCGCCACCCGCCAGACCCGGCCGAGATCCCGCGAATAGAAATAGGATGCCAGGCCGAACGGCGAATTGTTGCACATCGCGATCACGTCGGCCTCATCCTTGAAGCGGATCACCGGCGCCAGCGGGCCGAAGGTTTCCTCCTGCGCCACGAGCGAATCCGACTTGACGTCGGCGAGCACGGTCGGCTCGAAGAAGGTGCGGCCGAGCCCGTGGCGCTTGCCGCCGGTGACGACTCTGGCGCCACGCTGGACCGCGTCGGCAATATGGCGCTCGACCTTGTCGACCGCCTCCATGTTGATCAGCGGTCCCTGCGTGACGCCGGATTCGGTGCCGTCGCCGACCTTCATGACCGCGACCTTCTTCGAAAGCTTTTCCACGAACGCGTCGTAGATCTTGTCCTGGGCATAGAGGCGGTTGGCGCAGACGCAGGTCTGGCCCATGTTGCGGTATTTCGAGACGATTGCGCCATCGACCGCGGCGTCGATGTCGGCGTCATCGAACACCACGAACGGCGCGTTGCCGCCAAGCTCGAGCCCGAGCTTCTTCACGCCGACCGCGGCCTGCCGGTACAGGATCTTGCCGACTTCGGTCGATCCGGTGAAGCCGACAAAGCGCACCGCCGGATGCTCGCACAGCACCTTGCCGATCGGCGGCGCATCGCCAGTGATGATGTTGAAGACGCCCTTTGGAATGCCGGCCTTCTCGGCCAGCACGGCGAGGGCAAGCGCGCTGAGCGGGGTCTCATTGGCGGGTTTCAGCACCACGGTGCAGCCGGCGGCCAGCGCCGGCGAGACCTTGCGGGTGATCATCGAATTCGGGAAATTCCACGGCGTGATCGCGCCGCAGACCCCGATCGGCTGCTTGATCGCGAGCAGCCGCGCGTCCGCGCGCTGGGTCGGGATGGTCTCGCCATAGACGCGCCGCGCTTCCTCGGCGAAGAACTCGACATAGGCGCCGCCGATATCGACTTCGCCAAGCGCTTCCGGCAGCGGCTTGCCCTGTTCCGAAGTCAGGATCAGCGCCAGATCCTCGCGGTTGGCAATGATCAGGTCGAACCATTTGCGCAGCAGGTTGGACCGTTGCTTGCCGGTGAGCTTGGCCCAGGCCGGGAACGCCCGCTCGGCGGCTTCGACCGCATGGGTCGCGTCCGCGGTCCCCAACTGCGCGATCTTGATCAGCTCGACGCCGGTGGCGGGATTGATCACCGGATGCGAAGGCGTTCCGACCCATTCGCCGTCGATGTAGCAGCGGTCGCGCAGCAGCGAGGCGTCCTTCAGGCGGTCGTGCAGGGAGGAGGAGCTCGAGGCTTGCGAAGCGCGTGCGGCGGCGGTCGGGGTCATGGCGTTGCTCCTCGGATTTATTGGGGCGTCGGAGCGGAATATAAGCCCAAACGTCCGCCAATGCACCGGGCGTGGGCGCGGTCCAGCCCTTCAAAGCAAGTTGAAGAACTGATCCGAGACAGAGGACCGCCAAACCCGTGTATCAGGCTGCGCCGCTCATATAGGTGTCGCGCCGGCCGATCATGCGCTCCGCTGCAACCTTGGCGTCCGCCTTGGTCGAGGTGGCGCAGGTGCGATATTCGAGCTCCGGCGTTCCGTTGCTGCCGCGGCGGCCGAACCATGACTTGGAACCGACCTGCAGCAAGGCCAACGCCTGCGCCACATTGTCGACCGCGCCGAAAGAGTGCAGCGCGCCGCTTGCGGCAAAACGGACTTCATAAATTCCCGGCGAGATCGGCGCCTCGATATTCTCGCCACGCCCGGCCCGCGGGTAGCGCTTCCATTCACTCCAGGTCGAAATCATCGTGCCCCCTTTTTGCTGCTGCTCGAAGCTGCAAATGGCTGGAATCAATTGATCGGCCAGAAGCGCCGATTCTACTTTGCTTTGAACACGTTAGTACAAAAAAAGTTTCACGCTGCAAGACCCGGCAAGACATAGCGCCGATGCGCCTCGCGGTCACGCGCCTAGCCGGGATTTCCCCGTAAATTGTGCACCAGTGTGACCATTATGTGTCGACAGCATGGCGGCATCGGACGCCTGATCACGACATCGCGACCGGGCTTGGCGACGCGGTCACCGGCTTGCGAGGTGCGGCCGGCGGGAGGATGATCCGGTCGCTTCCAAAAAATAACCCGGAGGAGACCCCATGCAGAGCCAAGCTCAGATCGATCAGTTGTTGCGCCAGAAGAGCGACGCCAAGGAGATTCCCGGCGTGGTCGCGATGGCCGCGAGCGGCCAGGATATCATCTACCAGGGCGCGTTCGGCAAACGCGATCTTGCCAAAGACGACGACATGACGCTCGACAGCGTGTTCTGGATCGCCTCGATGACCAAGGCGATCACGGCCGCAGGCGCGATGCAGTTGGTCGAGCAGGGCAAGCTCTCGCTGGACGAGCCGGTCGGTAGATTGCTGCCCGACCTCGCATCGCCGCAGGTGCTCGAAGGTTTCGACGCCAACGGCGAGCCGAAGCTGCGGCCGGCGAAGACCGCGATCACCTTGCGCCACCTCATGACGCACACCGCGGGATACTGCTACAATATGTGGAACAGCGACATCGGCACCTATCTGGAAAAGACCGGCCTGCCGCCGATCACCAGCTGCAAGAACGACGCGCTGAAAACGCCGATCGCGAGCGACCCCGGCACCCGCTGGGAATACGGCACCAATATCGACTTCGTCGGCAAGGCGGTCGAAGCGGCATCGGGCCAACGGCTTGATGCCTATCTGCGCGATCATCTGTTCGCTCCGCTCGGCATGGGCGATACCAGTTTCAAGATCACGGATTCGCAGCGCCAACGGCTGGTCGGCATGCATGCGCGCGGCGCGGACGGAACGCTGGCGTCGATCCCGTTCGAACTCGAGCAGGAGCCGGAATTCCACATGGGCGGAGGCGGGCTCTACAGCACCGCGGCCGACTACATCAGGTTCTGCCAGATGATCCTCAACAAGGGCCGCGGCAACGGCAACCAGGTCTTGAAGGCCGACACCGTCGCCTTGATGGGGCAGAACCACATCGGCGACCTCAACGTCACCAAGATGATTTCGGCGACGCCGATGTACAGCAACGATGTCGACCTCTACCCGGACATGGTGAAGAAGTGGGGCCTGAGCTTCCTGATCAACACCGCAAGGACCCCTGAGGGCCGCAGCCCCGGCAGCCTCGCCTGGGCCGGGCTTGCCAATACCTATTACTGGATCGACCCGTCGCGCGACCTTGCCGGCGTGATCCTGATGCAGTTGTTGCCGTTCGCGGATGCGAAATGCCTGGAAGCCTTCACCGGCTTCGAGCGCGGCGTCTATGCCGGGCTCGATGCGGCGCGCGGCCAGCACGCGGCGTAAGGCAAGCGACGAGTGCGGTGCTGCCCTCCCTCTTCGCGAGGGAGGGCGGGCTCCCGCCGCTTGACCCGCGATAGATCGGGCCTGTTCTATCCGCGCTGATGAATTAAGATGCGCGAAACCGGGCCGCGCGTTGCGCGGAAATCAGGAGGGAACGGACTTGGGCGAACGAGCCGACAGTTATGTTTGCGGGATTGCCGATGCGCCTCTGCTCGGCGACACCATCGGCAGCAGCCTCGACAAGGCATGCGCGCGCTGGGGCGATCGCGAGGCGCTGGTCTCGCCAAGCCACGACGTCCGCTGGAGCTGGCGCGAATTTGCCGCGCGCGTCGATGCACTGGCCGCGGGCTTTCTGGCGCTTGGCCTCGAGCGGGGCATGCGGATCGGTATCTGGTCGTTGAACCGCCCGGAGTGGACGCTGACCCAATTCGCCGCCGCCAAGGCCGGGCTGATCCTGGTCACGATCAATCCCGCCTACCGGTTGAGCGAACTGGAATTCGCGCTTGGGAAAGTCGGCTGTGCCGCGATCGTCACCGCCACCGCGTTCAAGACCAGCAACTACATGGAGATGCTGAATACGCTGATGCCCGAGCTTGCGCGCGCCGAGCCCGGCCATCTGCGCGCGGCGCGGCTGCCGCAACTGCGCGCGGTGATCCAGATCGGCGGCCCGCTTTGCCCGGGCACGGTCCCGTTCGACGAGGTCGCGCGCATGGGCGGCGAGCAGCATCGCGATCAGCTCGCTCTGCTCGGTGACAGCCTGCAGTTCGACGATCCCGTCAACATCCAGTTCACCAGCGGCACCACGGGTTCGCCCAAGGGCGTCACGCTGACCCATCACAACATCCTCAATAACGGATATTTCGTTGGCCGCGCCATGCGCCTGACGGAAGCGGACCGCATCTGCATTCCGGTGCCGCTGTATCACTGCTTCGGCATGGTGATGGGCAACATGGCCGCGGTGACGCTTGGCGCCGCCATGGTCTATCCCGGCGAAGGCTTTGATCCGTTGACGACGCTTGCGACCGTCGAGCGGGAGAAATGCACCGCGCTTTATGGCGTGCCGACCATGTTCATCGCCGAGCTCGATCATCCCGAATTCGCGCGCTTCGACCTGACCTCGCTGCGCACCGGCATCATGGCCGGCGCGCCCTGCCCGATCGAAGTCATGAAGCGCGTCAACAGCGCGATGAACATGAGCGAGGTGACGATCGCCTATGGCATGACCGAGACCAGCCCGGTCAGTTTCCAGAGCGCGGTCGACGATCCCCTGGAGCGGCGGGTGTCCACGGTCGGGCGCGTCCATCCCCATGTCGAGGTCAAGATCGTCGATCTCGAAGGCAGGATCGTGCCGCGCGGCGCCCGCGGCGAGCTCTGCACCCGCGGCTACAGCGTGATGCTGGGCTACTGGGACGAGGCCGAGAGGACCGCCGACGTGCTCGATCGCAATGGCTGGATGCACACCGGCGATCTCGCCGTGGTCGACGACGCCGGCTATTGCAACATCGTCGGCCGCATCAAGGACATGGTGATCCGCGGCGGCGAAAATCTCTACCCGCGCGAGATCGAGGAATTTCTCTATCGTCACCCGAAGATCCAGGACGTGCAGATCTTCGGCGTCGCCGACGACCGCTATGGCGAGGAGCTCTGCGCCTGGATCAGGACGCGCGCCGGCGAGACGCTGACGGTGGAGGAGATCCACGCCTTCTGTCACGGCCAGATCGCCCACAACAAGATCCCGCGCTACGTCGAATTCGTCGACGAATTTCCGATGACCGTGACCGGCAAGATCCAGAAGTTCATGATGCGCGAGGCGGTCGAGTCCAAGCTCGGGCTAAAGGCGGCGAAGACGGCGTAAGGAAGGCATCAACCTGTCCGTCATGGCCGGCGTTGAGATAATCGGGTCTGCATGATCGGCGGCTCGAAGGGGTCGGCGGAGCGGGCGCGGACATAGCCGCGGCTTTGGGGGAGCTTCTACCGGGAGGCACGGTGCTGCGATCGCGCTCGCTGGACCTTCATCCGGGTCGCCGCCGCAGCGTCGGACATCGCGCTAGCGCAGCCTCAAGCTGATCCACCCTGAAGGGCTTTCGAAGCAGGGGCGCCCCGGGCCCCGCCATGTCGGCGATCGCCGTGGTATCAGAATATCCGCTCGAGAATATGATCGGGATATCGGGACGCCTTTTCCGCGCAGCCTGGGCGACCTCGGCTCCGCTGATACCGGGCATGGCGAAATCCACGATCATCACGTCCGGTTCGGAGCAGTCGAGGGCGGCGAGGCCGGCATATCCGTCTTCGGCTACCAAGGTCTTGTAACCAAGTGAACTCAGAGACGCTTCCAGAAAGCTGCGAACATCGGGATCGTCGTCCACGACAAGCACGAGCGCGGATATTGTCGCGACGGGTGAATCTTGCTGCTGTTCTTCCGGTGCGCCGGAGGCGGCTGTCGTACGCGGCAAATAGAGGCGGACGGTCGTTCCTACACCCTCCTCCGATTCAATGCGTGCGATGCCCCCCGCCTGCTTCGCGCTTGCATAGACCTGACTCAGTCCGAGACCCGTTCCCTTGCCGGCGCCCTTGGTCGTGAAGAAGGGATCGAAAGCCCGCTCAACCACATCCGGCGGCATCCCTGGTCCTGTATCGCAGACGGAGAGCTCGACGTATTCGCCATCACGCAAGGTAGGATTATCAGCGACGTGCACCGCGCTCATTTTGATAGCGAGTTCGCCATTTGCCTCCATGGCGTCACGCGCATTGATCGCCAGGTTCAAGATCGCCATCTCTAATTGCGTCGGATCGCATTGGGCTGACAAATCTTCCCGTCCCAAATCGAGCTTGAGCCTCACATTGGGTCCAAGCGTTCGATCCAGGAGATCACTCATCTTCTGGACCAACTCCTGAATTCTCACGGATTTGAGCTCGAGTTCCTCCGCCCTCGAGAAAGCGAGCAGTTGCCCTGTCAGCTTCGACCCCCGTTGGGCGGCATGCAGGCCTGCCTCAGCCCACCGGCGCACGCTGGTTTCATCCGAGGGCTTGCGCCTGATCAGGTCGAGAGTTCCCGTAACCCCCTGAAGCAGGTTGTTGAAGTCATGCGCAATGCCGCCCGTCAAATGGCCGAGCGCCTCCATTTTCTGGGACTGGCGAAGCTGCTCCTCGACAAGCGTCTGCTCGGTGATATCGCGGCCAAAACCGTAGAGCCGATCGCCCTCCGGCACCGTGGTCCAAGCAATGATGCGTCGCTGGCCATTCTTGTGAAGAAACCCAAGCTTATACTCCACGACGGGTTTGCCCTCAAACAGCTGCGCCATGCCCGCGGCCCCGGCCTCGCGGTCCCCCGGCGCGACAAATTCCATGACGTCATGGCCCAAAGTCTCCTCCAAGCTCCAACCAAGATTATTGACCCAGGCCGGATTGGCTTCGATCAGGACACCACGCCTGTCGCCGACCGCCATCACCACCGGAGACAGCCGCCAGATCCGATCGCGCTCACGCGTTCGCGCGTCCACCTGCTGCTCCAGCGAGGCATTGACGACCCGCAGCGCTTCCTCGGCGCGTGCGCGATCCACCGCATCCCAAAGACGACGCGCCACATCTTCGATGAGCGCCACCTCATGGCGATCCCAGCGATGGGGATCGCGACGATTGACGAAAAGACTGGCGCGGAAGCGGCCGCCCCTCAACAGCGGGACCGAGACATAGGAGCGGGTACCTATTCCTGCCCAGAGATCGAAGTCGTTCCTGGGATCTGCCTCCACGTCCGGCACAACAACGGTTTCGCCCCGGCGTTGAAGCGCAATGTTGTGCGCCCCAAAAGACTCCGCCTGGAATTGACCGGTGATGGGCGCCACGCCGTTGACGTAGCAGGTTGCCAGCATGATGGTGGAATCGTCGTCCAGCATCTGACCATATCCGACGCGGTTCGCCCCGAGTTGCTGTCCCAAAGCTGCAATGGCCTCGGCGATGATTGCGGTCGGCTCCGTGAGGTGGCGAAGGCGATCGAGAAGCCCAAGCAGAAACGTTTCGCGGATGATGGCCGATTTTTTCGCCGTGATGTCGATGGCGGTGCCGATGACGCGGATGCATTCGCCGCGATCGTTGAACAGGCCCCTTCCTTTGGCTGCGACCCAGCGGATGATGCCGTCTTCCTTGCCGATGGTTCGGTACTCGGCATCATAAAGACTTCGCACGGAAGGATCGCACGCGGCCGCATAACTAGCGGCGGTGTGTGGCAAATCCTCGGGATGCAGGCCGGCATAGAAGTCAGCCATCGAGACCTCGACGTCCGCCGAGATTCCGAACATGGCCTTCACGCGCGGTGGCCAACAGAGCTTGTCCGCGATGGGGTCCACATCCCAGAGTCCGACCTCGGAACTCTCTGTCGCAAGACGCAACTGCTCTTCGCGACGCCGTAACGCGTCATCACTCGCGTCCGCGCCCTCAAGGAAGATGCCGGTGGAAAGCTCGTCCGGCATGCGACTATCAGCCATTGAACCCCAGCAAAATACTCGCGATAAAATCCGAGAACATTAAAGCGCAAAATCTGCGCGCTGCCTACCGGACCCGAGCCGGGGCGCCAGGTTCCATATTTGGTTGTTTTGCCGGCGTTGGGTCCGGAAGCGCACATACCGTACGCGCATAAAGGCAGGCCGCCGCAACGCCACCCCTGCTGACTTCCGAGTTGGTCCCATTCACGACAGGGGCGACCGTAGCAGGGCAGGCCACGTGCGGCATGCCCCGAGGCCGGCAGCGACAGTTCTTCGTGCAACCGGTAGTCTGGCGCATCGAAAACGAACGGGTAACACCCCCATGTCGGTCGTGTCGCCCGCAGGGTCGGCCCAGCCGTGGAAAGCGCCGTCCAGTTCGCTCGGCCCCGCAGAAGGGAGCCGAGCGGTCAACCCGACCCGGACGGCTGACCGACCAGCGTAGTGGGGGTTCATCCCGATGAGTTTGTCGTTCGCGTCTACCTGAGGCCAGATTCCGCGCCGCTCGGGTCCGACCAGCGAAAGTACGCGCCGCTCGGAGCGGTCAACCGTTCCGCAAGGGGGCCGACGCGATTCGCCAACGCATTCACGTCCTCCGCGGACGCGATCGGCAGGCCGATCGTCGAAAAATGAGACGCCATGGGAATCCCCCAACACCGAGAAACGTTTGCCCAGTCAATCGCGGCCGGGCCGACGACCGTCAATGAGACCGCGAGCGGCTGATTCCGGCCGGGAGCGGAAGTTTCCAGAGCACGGATCCATAAGGCCCTTGATGACCCGATAGGATTTCGGCCCTTCAGATTGGTGAAGCGAACCACTAGACGCACGATCCCACGAACCCGATCCTATCAGAGTTTACCCATCGCTTGTCATTCCGGGATGCGCTCCGGCCGGCGATAGCCGGTCGGAGTGCAGACCCGGAATCCATAACCACAAACCGACCTGTTTCGGCAGGCGCGGCAACGCGTGCAAAACGCAACTCCATGCCGGTGGTTATGGATTCAGATCTCGCGCAAGAGCGAGCCCCGGAATGACGGCAGAGGAGATGTGTGAATCCGATAGCCCCGTGCGCAGAGAGATCAAGCGCCGTGCATATGACAGCTTTCGCGAAGTGGCTCGTCTAGGCCTACGCCAACCGGTCGCGCGGCTGGCAAATAGAACTCTTGGTGCTGATCAGGCCGCTGCGGCTCCCCTCACGCGCCCCGCCTACACTCAAGCTTTGGCACGGCGACCTCCCCCGCACCCGCCTTCGCCCGATGGCAGGCTGTGAGAAACTACACCGGCAACCCCGCCTGCTTCGCCAATTCCTTCAGCGACACCTGCGGCCGGGCGCCGATGTGCTGGATCACTTCGGCGGCGGCCAGCGCGCCGAGCCGGCCGGCGTTCTCGTGGCCGGCGTTGCGCACCACTCCGAACAGGAAACCGGCGGCGAACAAATCGCCGGCGCCCGTCGTGTCGACGATGGCTTCGATCGGATAAGCCGGCACCGCGATCACGCCGTCTGGAGACGCCACCACGCAACCCTTTTCGCTCCGGGTCACGACGCCAAGCTTCGCATCGGCGCGCAACTGCTTCAGCGCGGTGTCGAAATCGCCGGTCTGGTACAGCGAATGCAGCTCGGCCTCGTTGGCGAAGATCAGGTCGACGGTGCGCTTGCGCATCAGGTCGAGAAATTCGTCGCGATAGCGATCGACACAGAACGCGTCCGACAGCGTCAGCGCGACCTGGCGGCCGGCGCCATGCGCGATCGCGGCGGCCTTCACGAACGCCTCCTTGGCGTTCTTGGGATCCCAGAGATAGCCTTCGAGATAGGTGATCGCGGCGGCGGCGATCTCGCCTTCGTCGATATCTGCCGGCGTCAGATCCTGCGCGGCGCCGAGGTAGGTGTTCATGGTGCGCTCGCCGTCGGCGGTCACCAGGATGTAGGAGCAGCCGGTCGCAGGGCCGCCGGCCGCCGGCCTGGTCTCGAACGCGACGCCGGCGGCGCGGATGTCGTGGGCATACATCCGCCCGATCTGGTCATCCCTGACCTTGCCGACATAGGCGGCGCGCGCGCCCAGGCTCGCGATTCCGACGATGGTATTGGCGGCCGAGCCGCCCGACATTTCAGTCGCCGGGCCCATGTCGCGGTAGATTGCCGCCGCGCGGGCCTCGTCGATCAGCGCCATGCCGCCCTTGGCCATGCCATGCGCTTCGAGAAAGGCTTCGTCGGCCTTGACCAACACGTCGAAAATCGCGTTGCCGATCCCGAGAACGTCGTATTTTGCGTCGGCCATTGATCCCGTCCTGTTTACCGCGATTTGCGAAACGCTGCGGCCTATCACGATCCGACTGGCGCCAGCAAGCGATGCGGCTGCTATGAGAGAGCCAAATGATCCGCTCTTTCCTCATGGTCTCCTCGGGAACGCTGGCCTCGCGGCTGCTCGGCTTCCTGCGCGACTCCATGATCGCGGCACTGCTCGGCACCGGCGGAATCGCGGACGCCTTCCTGGTGGCGTTCCAGCTCGTCAATGTCGCGCGACGGCTGCTGACCGAGGGCGCCCTGAACGCGGCGCTGGTGCCGAGCTGGCTGCGGCTGCGCGACAGCGAGGGCGCGATTGCGGCCGCCGGCTTCGCTGGCCGTGTGCTCGGCACCATCAGCGTGCTCCTGATCGCGGCCACCGCGCTGATCGGCCTGTTGATGCCGCTGGTCATCGCGACACTGGCGCCGGGATTTGCCGGCCACGAAACACTGCAGCTCGCAGTCACCGACGCCCGGCTGATGCTGCCCTATCTCGCCTTCGCGGGCCCCACCACCGTGCTGCTGGCGCTCGCCAGCGCGCAAGGCCGCTTCGCGCTGACCGCGTTCTCGCCGCTTCTGTTCAACATCGCGCTGATCGTGGTGATGGCGGCGCTGATCTTCGCCAGGCAAGCGGCAGATGTCGTCGCGCCGGCGCTGGCGGCGACCGTCGGCGTGGCCGGCTTGCTGCAACTGCTGATCATGGTGCTGCGCCGTCACGGCGACAG
>NZ_JBAURI010001042.1:0-3559 GCF_049581145.1 Bradyrhizobium sp. | reverse complement strand
GAGCAGGCCTTCGCGCACCGAAGACGCCGCCGTCATGCCCATGTAGACCACGATGGTCATTCTGGTGTCGGTCAAGGTCGACCAGTCGACTGCCTCGGCATCGGCGGTGTGGTGCGCGGTCAGGAAGGTGATGCGCAACGCCTCCTTGCGGAAGGTCAGCGGCACGTCGAAGGCAGCGGCGGCGCCGAGGCCAGCAGTAATGCCGGGCACCACCGAATAGGCGACGCCGGCCTTGCGCAGCGCTTCGACCTCCTCGCCGCCACGGCCGAACACGAGGGGATCGCCGCCCTTCAGCCGCACCACACGCTGGCCGGATTGTGCGGCCTCGATCAGCAGCCGGTTGATGGCGTCCTGGCCGATGCCGGGCTTGCCGGCGCGGCGGCCGACCGCAACGCGCGCGGCGTCGCGGCGGATGCGGTCGAGGATCTCTTGCGACACCAGATCGTCGTGGAACACGATGTCGGCGTCCTGCAGCGCGCGCAGCGCCTTCACCGTCAACAGGTCGGGATCGCCGGGGCCGGCACCGACCAGCGTCACCATGCCCTGCGCAGGCATCGCCGCAAACGCGCTGGGATCGGCGATTTTCTCAAGCGCCGCTTCGGCCTCGGCCCTGCGCCCTTCCAGCACCAGCGCGCCGATCGGGCCATCGATCACGCGTTCCCAGAACCGCCGGCGCAGCGAAAATTCACCGATCCGGGCATGCATCATCTTGCGGAAGCCGCCGATGAAGCCGGCGAGATCGCCGATTCTCGCCGGCAGCACGGCCTCGATGCGCTCGCGCACCCGCCGCGCCACCACGGGAGAAGTCCCGCCGGTGCCGATCGCGACCACCACGTCGCCGCGATCGACGATCGCGGGAAAGATGAAGCTGGAATGGACCAGATCGTCCATCACATTGACGGGCAGGCCGACCGCCTTGGCGCGCGCCGACATCGCAACGCCGATATCGCCGGCGCCAGCACAGATGATCGCGATGACATTTGTCAGGTCGGCGGCAAGCGGGTCGCCCATGGCCAGTTCGATAGAGATGAGGTCGGCCGGTTCGAGCCCGCAGATATCGTGCTCGCCGGACGTTTCATACCAGCGCACGCGCGCGCCGGCCGAGATCAGCAGGCGCAGCTTGGCGCGCGCGAGTTCGCCGGCGCCGACCAGAAGCACCGGACCGGTCTGCAAATTGAGAAACACCGGCAAGAACCGCATGCGCTACTCGCTTCCCCGCTTCCGGGGTTGACTGGAATTTTTTTCTATATATGTCTCATCGCACCGGCGTAAAGAGAAGATTTTTCCTTCTATTTTGCGGCGCAACCATAGAATTTTCGCCTCCCGACGCAAGGCCCGCAAGATGCATCTTCTCGACAACGATTCCACGACGGCGCGGTTGCGCGGGGCGCAGCCGATCCAAGCATCTTCCGTGCCGCAAATTTCGCCGGATACGCCTTCGGTGGATCACCTCGACGCGCTGGAAGCGCAGAGCATCTACATCCTGCGCGAAGCCTTCGCGCGGCTGAAGAAGCTGGCGCTGTTGTGGTCGCTCGGCAAGGACTCCAACGTGATGATCTGGCTGGCGCGCAAGGCGTTCTTCGGCCACGTGCCGTTCCCGGCGCTGCATGTCGACACCGGCAGGAAATTTCCCGAGATGTATGCGTTCCGCAATCGCTACGGCAAGGAATGGGAGCTCGATCTCAGGGTCGAGCCCTGCCCGCCGATCGATGCGATCGATCCGACGCTGCCGCCGGCGGCGCGCTCGGCCGCGCGCAAGACCGAGGGCCTGAAAATGGCGCTCGCCAAATACGGTTTCGACGGCTTGATCGCCGGCATCCGCCGCGACGAAGAGGCGACGCGGGCCAAGGAGCGCGTGTTCTCGCCGCGCGGCACCGAAGGCGGCTGGGACGTCCGCGACCAGCCGCCGGAGTTCTGGGATCAGTTCAACGCCTCGCCGCCGCCGGGCGCGCATTTGCGGATTCATCCGATCCTGCATTGGACCGAGGCCGACATCTGGGCCTACACAAAGCGCGAGAACATCCCGATCATTCCGCTTTATCTCGCCAGGGACGGCAAGCGCTACCGGTCGCTCGGCGACGCCGACATCACCTTCCCGGTCGCCTCGCAGGCGTCTTCGATCGAGGACATCCTGATCGAATTGGAACAGACCAAGGTGCCGGAACGCGCCGGCCGCGCACTCGATCATGAGACCGAGGACGCTTTCGAGCGGCTGCGGGTCGCAGGCTATCTCTGATCCAAACGTTTGAGTGATGAGTGCTGTCATGAATATGATCGTCCAGTCCGCGCTGCCGACCACGCCGAACGGCACCACGCGCCCGCAGGTGCGCATCGTCATCGTCGGCCATGTCGACCACGGCAAATCGACGCTGGTCGGACGGCTCTTGCACGAGACCGGCAGCCTGCCCGAGGGCAAGCTCGAGATGCTGAAAGCTGTCAGCGCCCGGCGCGGCATGCCGTTCGAATGGTCGTTCCTGCTCGACGCGCTGCAGACCGAGCGCGACCAGGGCATCACCATCGACACCACGCAGATCCGTTTCCGCACCGGCTCGCGCGATATCGTCCTGATCGATGCGCCCGGCCATGCCGAATTCCTGCGCAACATGATCACCGGCGCCTCGCAGGCCGACGGCGCGGTGCTGATCATCGACGCCTTGGAGGGCGTCCGCGACCAGACGCGGCGGCACGGCTATCTCTTGCATCTGCTCGGCGTCAAACAGGTCGCTGTCGTCGTCAACAAGATGGACCGGGTCGACTTTTCGGCGGCGCGCTTCAATGAGATCAGCGCGGAGATTTCCGCGCATCTGACCGGCCTCGACGTGACGCCGAAGGCTGTCATCCCGATTTCGGCGCGCGACGGCGACGGCGTTGCCGCGCGCACGCCGCGGATGGAGTGGTATGACGGCCCAACCGTGGTCGAGGCGCTGGATGCGCTCGAGCCGGCGCGGTCGCTGGAAAGCCTGCCGCTGCGGCTGCCGGTGCAGGCGATCTACAAGTTCGACGATCGCCGCATCATCGCGGGCCGCATCGAATCCGGCGATCTCGCCAGCGGCGACGAGATCGTGATCATGCCGGCAGGCAAGATCGCCAGGATCAGGACGGTCGAAAGCTGGCCCACCACGCCGGTCAAGGGCAGGCAGAGCGCGGGCCGCTCGGTCGGCATCACGCTCGACCGCGAGCTTTTCATCGAGCGCGGCGACATCATCGCGCATACGGGCGCTGCGCCGCGCGATACGCGAAGGCTGCGCGCCCGGGTGTTCTGGCTGCACGACAAGCCGTTGGCGAAAGGCGACCAGGTCCTGGTCCGGCTCGGCACCCGCGAGGCGCGCGCCACCGTGGTCGCGATCGACAAGGCGGTCGATCCCGGCGATCTCTCGAGCGTCGAGACCCAATCGATCGGCCGCAATCATGTCGGCGAGATCGACATCTCGCTGAGTCAGCCGATCGCCGCCGATGCCTCCGCCGACAACCCGCGCATCGGGCGGCTGGTGATCGAAGTCGCCGGCCGCATCGCCGGCGGCGGCCTGGTGCTGTCGGTCGATGCCGGCCAGCGCGCGGT
>NZ_JBAURI010001041.1:0-5316 GCF_049581145.1 Bradyrhizobium sp. | reverse complement strand
GAGCGCGTCGGGGCCGCCATCCGCGCTCCAACCAACCATCAAATAGCTCGGACGAAGCACCATCAAAATGCGTGATCACGCTTAACCGGGAGGGACCCGTCGACATTGGACCACCTGTCGGCGCACGCGGGCGAACCGGACAGCGTTTTGGCATACTTCAATCGAGAGAAATCTCATTCAACCAGAGTGCCCCAAACAATCAGACTTCGGCAGGATGATAGATCACCCAAGTGGTATGTGCATCCGCAGCACGGACACAGGGTCGACATTGTAGCCTTGCCGATCGTCGTTGAACCGCCAGCGGCACCGAATCCATTCAATGATCTAGAGGCCGCGGCGCTACGTCTAGAGATAGGAATGGACGTCTTTATTCTTGGATACCCGTTCCAACCAGGTCCGACGGCCTTGCCGATCTGGAAGCGAGCGAGTGTAGCATCTGAGCCGCAAGCCATCGTCCCCGAACAGCTGCACATCCTTCTTGATACGGCGTCGCGACCAGGTATGTCCGGTTCGCCGGTCATAAGGCGGAGCTGGGCTGCGCATCTCTACGAAAACCAGGAGGGAAGCGTGCTCGGAAGGCCGGTCCAGACAAGACTTGTGGGGGTCTATTCGGGGCGCGTGGGGGCAAGCGACGTGGCTGCTCAGCTCGGGATCATGTGGGCGGCATCATTCGTCACTGAGATCGTGGCCGGCCGGGTGCTGGATGCCCCTTAAAGGTTCTCGCGTTTGGGCGCGCTACTGACCCAGGCCCTTGCGTTGAGCTAGGCGACCGCTCTTCGAGCGCATCATGAACCCACGTTTTGCGCTGAAATCGCTCACGCTATTCTAGGCGAAGAAGAATGGCGCACGAAGGGCGGCGCTTGGCGGACTATCAATACGCCACCTTGCGAATTGAGCTGCTCGTCGATGAGAGAAAAGGGCTTCAGAAATAGTGTGAGCGATGTGGCGGACCCACGACTCCAACCCCCGAGCCTCTGGACGGTGGCTCCTACATGTTGGGTCGCGAGCGCGCCGTATTGTAGCATTGTGTCCTGGCAACCGACCGTCTGCAGCCCATGGATGGGAGGGCGGGGGGACATCTGAAGGGCTGTGCCCAGTTCGGACAAGCCGGAAACGCCATTACGGTTCAGTAGCGCTTAGATCTCCCTTTTGTCCGAATGCGCCTTGAAAGTATTCTGTCGCCGAAACCCTTCCAAGCTGCTGCTGCGACGAGCCGGACCACGACAAACCAGTGAACCCAGGAATAGCGCGCGAGGCGCCCCCGGAAGCACTCTGTGCGGCGCGGCCCGCATTTTTGAAATTCGCGCTTGACTTAGACTTTCACTTATAGGTTGAATTGCCTTCTGAGACGTTTTTTTAAATTCTTTTATTAAATCCTTGAGGGAAGACTTGAATTCACTGGCCGCGATGCAGTCCGGTCGTGTCACCTGGCGGAGGCGGTTGAGCGCGCCGCAGGGCGGGCAACGCCGATCACGCTCCGGTGTCTCGCGTTGTGGGCGAGACGCGAGAGTTCTCGTGCGACAGCGGTTTTCCACAGTTTCATACCACTATATCTTGTATTCCTCCTCCGATTTGCCCACAGATGCTGATGCAATTGTCGGCAGATTCGCGGTGAGCAGCGCTCTCAACGTCGGCCTCGATATCGAACCGCAAAGGGCTGAGACTAGTGCACCGCACACGCCGTCTGCGCGCGTTTGGATACTAGCCCTTCACAGCGACGCCAAGACACGCAGCATCGATGATTTGCTAACGAGGGATGCCCGTTGGGTGTCAGCCAGGACAGGCGAAAGCCTTATCCCTCCAGAAGATGATATTCTCTTCTACGAGCCGCAGGAAAAGAAGTTCGTCTACGCCACGACGCGCTCTCGGGGACACATGAGCTGGTCGGTAGATCGCGCAGCGCGGACGGTTTTTGCAGGCGAGGCCGAGAGTCTGGCCCGCGAGTTGCTCTTTATCAGTTTCCGGGGCGGCGCGCCGGCTGCCCGGACTGGCCTCGGGGCTCCGCCGATTTCGCGGGTTGTTGATCAAGTCGCCCATCCTCGCGATCGGGCAGAGACAGCGTTTCTTTGCTCCAAAGGTCTTTCAATTTTCAAGCAGCTCGATGGTAGCGTTGAAGGCATTATGTGTCGCGCCATTGCCGATTCTTTGTTGGAGGAGGGTAGCGATCCTTTTGAGGTTATTTCGTACCTTAATCGTTCTCAACTCGCTTTCGGGCGGTCATGGCTGAGCGCTCCATGCAAATCCGCACACCAGGCGCGCCGATTAATCAAGTATTTAGCCACGCAGCAATCGCAGCACAAGCTGCCGTTCGACTCCAACGCCCTAGAGCCGAAGACACTTCAAGATCGTCGCTCTCCTACGCGTCTCGGATTCTCGTCCGAGCACGCGGCGGGATTGGCCATCACGACCCACGCCGAGGCTGTTCGCGACGAGTGTCGTTTGCTCGATCGGCGGGTTGTTCTGGATCGGATCCCGTTCGAGCCATCGCGCGTCATCAAGCTGTTCGAGCGTGTGCAGCACGAGAAACTAAGACCATCTGCGCTCGTGCTCGGAAAGAAGGCAGTTGCAGGTCAGGTCGTCGATGTTGAGGCCGTTCTCGATGGGGAGCTGCCGACAATGCTCGGCATTGCCGGCAGGGTTGGCCGCGCTGATCGCTGGACTACATTGCAGCTGTCGGGTTCCAACGCGAGCATCGAAAATCCTGTTATCGGCGGGTATGTCGGCGAGCCGGTTGTCTTTCGCGTAACGCCATCCCGGCCTGGCCGAGTCGGGCTCAAACTGTCTTGTCTGCCAGAGCGGGGTACGCTCTCGGAGATAGAGTTGTCATTTCCCGTGTCCTAGAGAATTAGAAGCGGAAGACGATTATGAATGGTTTGGGCTCAATTCCGACGGAAGAAGTGCAGATTCTAGACGCCCGATTTAGCAACACTTGCGAATTTACGCTAAGCATCAAGCGCCACGGGATTGTTACGTTTCATTCAACGTCCTCCACTGAGACGCTGTCTCGGCTTGCGGGTAGAGCACGCGAGTTGCCGCGGCCGTGCCGTCGCTCTCACGCGGACTACTCCTCGGAGCCGCTGGCAACTCGTGACGGGTATATGAAGCAGGTTCTTCAGAATGGAGCGGCGTTGTTCGCTGAAATCGTTACGGATGCCGCAGACCGTAAGACGTTCGCAAGCATGCTCTCTGCCCACGCGGGCTCTACCATTCGAGTCACGGGCGACGGCGTATGTGTGCCTTGGGAAGCCTTGTGTTTGGCGGAAGATCCTGCCAACGCGACTTACAAAGACTTCCTTGGCTGGAATCATATAGTATCGCGGGAGGTCAAACGCGACTACAAGCCTTTTAAACTGGATGCTGACGTGACCAGAGCAGGTTTTGTGGAAGACGACAGCCTTGCAAGCGTCCGCCGAGGAGAGACCCGGCTCGCAATTGACGGACTTGGTAGCGCCATCGCTAAAGTTGCGCTCAATCCGCTAAAGACTACAACCGACAAAAGCCATTTTCATTCGTTTTTTTACGACACGCAGACTCCGAAAGAACTGGTCCAATTCGACTCTCACATTGAGGGCGGGAGCGCCGTTCAGGCTTCCCATATGAGGGTGACCGACAAGTTCGCGCTTCCCTTCCAAGCGTTCCGCGAAGCCGTGCTGATGTCGGAGCCCTTTATCTTGCTCAATGCCTGCGGGGCGGGCACCACCAACTGGGCCAGCAGGGGCGGTTATGCGGCCAAGCTATGGGCCAACGGAGCGGCACTTGTCATCGCAGCAGAGGCCGCGCTCGGCGATGGGTTCATGACAGACTTCGCCGGCCTCTTTTATTTGATGGCGAGCGATGGCGCCCACGCCGCCGAGGCCCTTCTAAAAGCTCGGCGAATTTCGTTGGAGGAAGGTCGCAACCCGGCGGCATTGTTTTATGGCGTCTACGGCGAGCCCGATTTTCAGCTGAAAGCGCGCCCGGTATCGGCGTCGAAACGGGCGGAATTCGTTGCTAAAGGCCGCATTTTGGGAACCGTCTGGCCGCCTGAGCCCACGAAAGTGCCCGCTACGACACCTTGGACGTAAATCGTTTCGAAAGGATCAATGTGATCGACCATGCTGTCAAAGCGGGCCAGCGCAAGTCGCAACTCGATACCGTAGGACTGCGCTAAAATCACTCATAACGACTGAACAAGAAGCCGGCCCGGACCCAAGGTTCGAGGCCGGGAACGGAGACGAAGGAAATAAGCGATGTTCGCAGTCATCAAAACCGGCGGCCACCAATACCGTGTCGCTCCGGATGATGTGCTTGAGATTGGCAAGATCGCCGGCGACGTCGGCACGATCGTGCAGTTGGGGGAAGTGCTGATGCTCGGCGGTGCGACGCCGACGCTGGGCGTGCCGACGGTGGCTGGCGCGACCGTTGCGGCCGAGGTGCTGCAGCACAAGCGTGGCCCAAAGGTGATCTCATTCAAGAAGCGTCGCCGCAAGAACTCGCGCCGCAAGCGCGGCTATCGCGACGAACTCACGGTGTTGCGTGTGACCGAGATCCTGACCGACAACGCGAAGCCGACCATCGGTCCGCGGCCCTGGAAGATGGCTAAGTCGGATAGTGACCAAAGAAATAGAGGATTCTATCAGCGATTTCAAAGGGATGATGTGAGTTCAGGTCGCAGAGATACCGCTCCCAGCCCGGCAATCGCGCGACGCAGCTACGAAGGGTCCTCCAAAAGCCACGAATCCTCCCTAGCTAAGGGGGAACAAAGCCGTCAGGATGCCGGTAGACAGCAGCGGGAGCCGGCCGGGGATGCGTTGTCGAAAGGAACGGGAAAGGCTTGGTCACTAACCTCCGACCAAGCAGTCGCACTCGCCATTCGCCTTGGGGCCCAAGACGCAAGAGACCGGATCGCTGCCATGCAAGAACTTCAGAAACGCGAATTAAGCCCTGCAGAGGCGAAACACTTCGCCGCTAGGTTAATCAGTTCGCTCGTATCGGATGATTCGGTCGAGGCTGTCAATGCCGCAATTACCCTTTGTCAATTGGTTTATCCAGAGCGGTATAAAGGTGTGGTAGCGCAAGAAGATCTATATGCCCGTGTACGGGAGGATTTGCCCAAAGCGTTACATGACCGTCGGATTGATTATGTGACCCACCTCGATGCTGAACGTCTCCACGACGGGTGGGTTCGTGTGCATGCGCGCCTAAGCAATGAATTGCCGTTTAAACTGGGTGGTAAGCGGACGAGATTGATCACGCCCGAATGGATCGAAAAGGCGACGGCGGAAGACTTTACGATTATTGTCAGCGGACCTTCGGTAGACTCCCACACGGTACGGC
>NZ_JBAURI010001040.1:0-1658 GCF_049581145.1 Bradyrhizobium sp. | reverse complement strand
CGAAGGCGGAGATGAGGTCGTCGAAAGGCTGGATGGGGAGGTTGCGCTGCGCGATGGTGGGCTGGAGGGCGACGAAGACTGGGTGGCGCGAGGCGTCGGGGTCGGTGAAGCACTGGTGGAGCATGGTGCGCCAGGTGGCGAGGAGGCGGGTGGCCGTCGCGGTGTCGGCTACTTCGTCGCCGAGGTCGTCGGAGGTGCGGCAGAAGGCGTAGACGCTGTGGAAGTGCGGGCGGAGCGCAGGAGGAAGGAAGAATGTGGCGACGTGGAAGTTTTCGTAGTGGGTGGTGGTGAGGGTCTTGCACCAGGCTTGGGCTTCGGCGAGGGAGGGGCGTGCGGCGGGCGTTAGGTAGAGGGCAGGTGCGCCTACCAGGCTCTCGTCAATTGGGGCGGGCGTTGGGTTGGCGAGGGCGGTCATGCGTGCTCCTCGATCGTGGCGTGCGCTGTGGGTTCTGAGGCAAGGCTGGGGAAGATGACGGTCTTGATCTCGGGGGCGATGCCATCGGCGGGGCGCTTGAGCATGCGGCGAAGGACGTTGGGGAGGTCTTCGATGGTCGCGGTGCCGGTGAGGAAGTCCTGGGCGCGGAATTGGCCGGAGGTGATGAGATCGAAGGCGCGGCGAGCGGTGGCCGGGGTGTGGTGAAAGCTGGCCTTGAGGGTGAGGTCGGAGTAGTGGATGAGGTTGGTGTCGAGAGAGACGGTGGTGCCGCTGGGAGGGCCGCCGAAGAGGTTAACCATTCCGCCCTTGCGCGCCATTTGCACGGCCCACTGCCAGGCTTCGGGAGTAGCGACGGCTTCGAAAACGATGTCGGCACCGCGGCCTTCGGGAGTAAGGGCGCGGGCTGCGGCGATGGGGTCGGGGACGTCCGAGATGCGAAGAACTTGCTCGGCGCCGAAATGGCGGGCGGTGGCGACCTGGTCTTTGCGTTTGACGACCGCGATGACGTGGAGGCCGAGCAGCGAGGCGGCATGGATGAAGAGCAGGCCGATGGGGCCCGCACCGAGGACGATGGCGGTTTGGTTGGCCGTCGCGTCTGACTCTTCGAGGCCGCGGATGACGCAGGCGAGTGGCTCGGTGAGGGCCGCGTGCTCAAAGGGGATGTTGTCGGGGATATGCAGGGTGTTCTTCTGGACGATGCGCGCGGGGATGCGGATGAACTCGGCATAGGCACCATTGTTGAAGAGGAGGTCGTCGCAGAGGTTCTGCTGGTTGTTGCGGCAGAAGAAGCAGGCGTCGCAGGGCGCGGAGTTGAGTGGAAGGACGCGGTCACCGATGGAGAACGCGGTGACGCCTTCTCCGACCTGGACGACGGTTCCGGCGAGTTCGTGACCGAAGAGGCGATCGAGGGTGAGCATTTTGGCGTGGTAGCCGCGACGGTAGACCTTGAGATCGGTGCCGCAGGTAAGGGCGGCGCCCACGCGCAAGACCAGCTCGCCGGGAGCTGCGACGGGGACGGGGACGTCTTCGATGCGGAGGTCTTCCTGGCCGCGGAGGACGGCGGCTCTCATGGTTCGGCCCGGGGTCTTGCGGTCATCGATCTGATTGGGATCTGAGGCCATCTCTTTATTTTCTCATCCCTTGGACCCTCGGGACGAGGCGGAGCGTCGTGCGACCGGAGGTGGGGGCCGCTGCATCTGATACCCTGAGCGCAGCACAAACG
>NZ_JBAURI010001039.1:0-1651 GCF_049581145.1 Bradyrhizobium sp. | reverse complement strand
TCTTCTACATCGTGCCGACGGTCGGCGAGACGCTCGGGATCACTGCCTTCGTGACGGTATCGCTCGGCGGTTTCGGTAGCGTGCCGGGCGCGCTGGTAGCGGGTCTGCTGATCGGCGTGATCGAGTCGCTGTCCGCTTATCTGATCGGCGCCGTCTACAAGGATATCGTCGTCTACGCGCTGTTCCTGTCGTTCCTCTGGTTCAGACCGCAAGGCTTGATGGGCAAGGCTTGATGGGCATGGCTTGATGGGCAGATCATGATGGGCAAAGCCTTGATGGGCGAGACCTGATGGACAAGACGTGATGCGGCGCCTCGTTTGGCCCTCGGTGCTGCTGGCGCTGGTCATAGCCTATCCACTGGTGTTCTCGAGCCCGTTCGAGCAGCGGCTCGGCGCGCTGGTGCTGCTTTACGCGATCGCGGCGTCGGCCTGGAACATCGTCGGCGGCTATGCCGGGCAGGTCTCGGTCGGGCATGTCGTGTTCTTCGGCTGCGGGGCTTATGCGGCGATGGTCGCCTACGCGCATTTCGCGCTGTCGCCGCTGGTCGGGATTCCCGCCGGCATCCTCGTCGCCGTGACCATCGCCGCGGTGGTCGGCGTGCCGACATTGCGGCTGTCCGGGCATTATTTCAGCATGGCGACGATCGCCGTTGCCGAACTGACCCGGCTTATCGTTACCAACACCGACTATCTCGGTGCGGCGGTGGGCCTGAGCGGTCCGACCGTGCCGCGCAATTTGTTCGATGTCTCCTTCATTTCGGCGCTGCCCTATTACTATCTGTTCCTCACCGTGCTTGCGGGCACGCTCGGCATCACCTGGTGGATGGCGCGCAGCCGGATGGGCTTTTACCTGCGCGCCATTCGCGATTCCGAGCGCGCGGCGCGCTCGCTCGGCGCGCCCACCAGCCGCATCAAGCTGTTTGCCTTCATGCTCAGCGCGGGCCTGACCAGCTTGGCCGGCGCGCTCTATGCCATGATGTTCGGATTCATCGATCCTGATTCCGGGTTCGGCATCCTGATCTCGGTGAAGATCCTGATCATGGCGGCGCTTGGCGGGGCCGGACTGTTGTTTGGGCCGCTGGTGGGCGCTGCGATCCTGGTTCCGCTGGAGGAAATCTCCAACAACCTGTTCGGCGGCAGCGGCGCGGGGCTGACCTTCGTGGTCTATGGCGCAATCATCGTGTTGATTGCGCGGTTTCAGCCCGGCGGCATCCTGGCGTTGGTCAGGCGGCTGGGGGCGCGGGCGGCCCGGACGCCGGACAAGGCGGCGGTCGCGGCGGGAGCGAGCCATGCTCCTTGAGGCGCGCAATATCACCAAGGCCTTCGGCAGTTTTCGCGCGGTCGATGGCGCCAGCGTGACTTTGGAGCAGGGCGACATCCTGGGCCTGATCGGGCCAAACGGCGCCGGCAAATCCACCTTCTTCAATTGCCTGACCGGCGATCTCCTATTGACCTCAGGGCAAGTCCTGTTCGACGGCCGGGACATCACGGCGCTGTCGCCGGAGGCGCGCGCGCAGGTCGGCCTTGCCCGCACCTTCCAGGTACCGCAGACCTTCGAAACCCTGTCGGTGCTCGAGAACGTCATGATCGGTGCATTCCTGCGCAGCCCGCATCGCCGTGAGGCCGAAACCAAAGCGCGCGCCGTGCTGGAG
>NZ_JBAURI010001038.1:0-11796 GCF_049581145.1 Bradyrhizobium sp. | reverse complement strand
GCGTATAGCTCGCGATGACGCTGTCCTTGTCGAGCTTGACGGCATTCAGCCCGATGATCGATGTAGTCTTGCCGGCGTTCCATTTGAATGGCGTCGAACTCGGCGCCTTTTCGCAGGCGGCAACGGCGTCAGCGAAAACATAGCCTTCGACGAAGGCCTTCATCGTTTGAACCTGAACCGCCAATCGCCAATTGATATAGAACGCGGCACCGAGGCCAACTGCAAACAGTACAAAAAGTCCGATGATGATTCTCTGAAATGTCATATCTTCCCACCCCAACCTGTAAATCTAGAACGGCATCCCCATCAGTTTCGACAATCGTTCGATCGAGAAATAACCGGCGCCATAGGCCATCATGGAAAGGGCAAAAATCACCGCCGAGATGACCGTGGTCCAGATCAACTTGCGGCCCATCTGGCTCGCGATCGGAGCGCCGGGATCGGTGCCGGGCGCCCCACCGCCATCCTCGTGCTGGCTGCGCACGCCGAACGGCAGCGTCACGAACAGGGTGATCCACCACAACACGAAGTAGATCGCGAACCAGGTTGAGATCGTATAGGCCATGGTTCAGGCCTGTTCGATCTCGACCAGCGCGCCGGAAAAATCCTTCGGATGCAGAAACAAGACCGGCTTGCCGTGCGCGCCGATTTTCGGCTCGCCATCGCCCAGCACGCGCGCGCCTTCCTTGATCAGAATGTCGCGCGAGACGATGATGTCGGAGACTTCATAACAGACGTGGTGGATGCCGCCGTCGGCATTGCGCTCCAGGAATTTCGCGATGGGCGACGCCGCGCCAAGCGGCTGAATGAACTCGATCTTGGTGTTCGGAAGCGTGACGAAGACGGTGATGACGCCATGCTCCGGAAGCGGCACGGCATCCGATATCGCGGCACCGAACGCCGCACCGTAGATTTTCGCGGCCTTCTCGGCGTCCTTGACCGCGATTGCGACATGATTGAGCCGGCCCAGCATGGTGCCCTCCCTATTTTTAGGTCTTAGACTTGCAGAACGTGGACCATGCACAGCGGCTTCTTGCCCCAGTGTTCGTTCAGCACGGACCGCACCGCCCGGCGTAATGATTCCGCCAGCGCGTCCGGATCGCGCCGCCGCGCCCGCGGCAGACCCTCGACGGTCGACACCACCACGTCGAACACGATGTCGTCGAGTTCCTCGCCGGCCCCATTCTTCTCGGGGATGCCGACAAGATCAACCTCGGGATCGTCGGCCAGTTCGCCTTTTTCGGTCATGCCGATGGCGACGAAGACGCAGCCGGCAAAACCCATCCGCCGTCGCTCGACCACGGCGCGCGACTTGGAATCCTCGATGATGGTGCCGTCCTTGTAGAGCCGCCCGGACGGGAGCTGATCGATGATGCCGGGATCACCGGCTCCGAGCTTGACCAGATCGCCGTTGCGGCAGATCAGGACCTTGGGCACGCCCGCGGCACGTGCCAGCCGTGCGTGCTCGAACAGATGCAGTGCTTCGCCGTGCACCGGGATCAACAGCTGCGGGCGGGTCCAGGCGATCATGTCGCGCAGCTCGTCGCGGCGCGGATGGCCGGAGACATGGACGAGATGGGTGCGGTCGGTGACGACCTCGACGCCGAGGTTGATCAGGCCGTTGATGATGGCGCCGACCGCCTTTTCGTTGCCGGGAATGGTGCGCGAGGAAAAGATCACGCAGTCACCCTTGTTCAGCGTCACCTGCGGATGGTCGTCATTGGCAATGCGCGAGAGCGCCGCACGCGGCTCGCCCTGGCTGCCGGTGCACAGCGCCAGCACCTTGTCGGGCGGAAAATGGCCGTAAAGGTCGGTGCTCCTGAAATTCTGCACGCCATCGAGATGACCGGTTTCGCGCGCGACCTGCACCACCCGCTCCATGGCGCGACCGACCACGACGACTTCACGATCGGCGGCTTTGGCGGCATCGGCGACCGCGCGCAGCCGCGCCACGTTGGAGGCAAAGGTGGTGACCGCAACGCGGCCTTTGGCGGCCTTGACCAGTTCGAGAATGGT
This sequence comes from Bradyrhizobium sp., assembly GCF_049581145.1. GTDB lineage: Bacteria > Pseudomonadota > Alphaproteobacteria > Rhizobiales > Xanthobacteraceae > Bradyrhizobium. The sequence continues at coordinate 9,780 of NZ_JBAURI010001038.1, read as the reverse complement.
CTTGGCGACCTCGGCCTCCGACGGCGAGCGTCCTTCCCGCACCGCGTTGGTGGAATCCCCGATCAGCGCCAACAAGCCGGCATCGCCGAGCTCGCGCAGCCGCCGCTCGTCGGTCGGCTTGCCGATAATGGGGGTCGGATCAATCTTCCAATCCCCAGTGTGCAGCACGGTGCCGAGCTCGGTATGGATCGCGAGCGCATGCGATTCCGGAATCGAGTGGGCGACCGGAATGAACTCGACGCTGAAAGGCCCGATGTCGATGCGGCCGCCGGAGGGCACGACCGTGACCGGGATTTTCGGCGGGTTGCGCTCGGATTCGCATTTGGCCTGGAACAGCGCGGCGCTGAACCTGGTGGCGTAGATCGGGCATTTCAGCCGCGGCCAGAGATCGATGATGGCGCCGAAATGGTCCTCATGGGCGTGCGTCAGCACGAGCCCGACCAGGTTGCCGCGCTGCTTTTCGAGAAAGCCGATGTCGGGCATGATCAGATCGATGCCGGGCAGATGCTCCTCGTCGCCGAAGGAGACACCGAGATCGATCGCGAGCCAGGACCGCTGGTGGCGGTTGCCAAGCCCGTAGATCGACAGGTTCATGCCGATCTCGCCGACGCCCCCGAGCGGCGCAAAGGTCAGCTCATCCGGACGCGCCATCAGGCCGCCCCTGTCGAGGCCGCCGAGCCGAAATACACATCACCCGCGGCGATCGGCACAAGCCTGCCTGCCATTGTCCGTACGATCATGCAGCCTTGCTCATCAATGGTCTCAAAGGTGCCCTCGATCGCGGCACCGCCCGATTTGACCGCGACGGCCTGGCTCAGTCCGGCGGCACGCTCCAGCCACAGCTTTCGGATTTCGCCAAACCCGTGACCGTTATCCCAGATGCTCCGGAACTCGGCCCAACCGTCCGACAAAGCAACAAAGAGTTCCTCGGCGGCAATGTCAATGCCGAGGGCACGGAGCGAGGTCGCCGGTGTCGGCGTCCCCTCGGGGGCTGCGACGACATTGGTGCCGATGCCGACCACCAACGCGAGGCGATTTCCGACGGTCTCCGCTTCCAGCAGGATACCGGCGAGCTTGCGTCCCCCGGCCAGCACGTCATTGGGCCATTTCAGCGCGAAGTTGAGACTGTCCGAACCCGCCGCCCGCATCGCGGCTTCGATGCTGATCTTGCGCAACGCCGATTCCAACGCCAGCCCCGCGGCAAATCCAAGCGTTGCGGCAACCGCGGGCGCGACCTCCATCACTTCAAGGACGCTACTGGCGAGATTGCCGCGCGGCGCAATCCAGGGCCGTTGCCGCCGTCCGCGCCCCGCCGTCTGCTCGGTGGTCACGAACCATAAAGGACCGCGCTCGCCGTCACGGGCACGCGTCAGTGCCTCGGCGTTGGTCGATCCGATCTGGTCAAAAGCAACGAGCCCGTAACCCCCGGACGCGGCGCGCGGGCCGAGCGCGAATGGCATCTAGAACAGCGATTTCGCGGCTGATGTCGCGACGCTGACCAGAGGTCCCGGATAGACAAAGAAGAAAATGTTGAAGAGCCCGGCAACCGCCAGCACCGTGCGCAGTTCCAGCCGCATCGGCTCGACCTTGGCGAGCGGCTCGTCGAAATACATCACCTTGATGATGGTCAGATAGTAATAGGCGCCGACCACACTGGTGACGACGCCGATGACGGCTAGCGTGAACAGCCCCGCCTTGATCGCGGCGATGAAGACGTAGAACTTGGCAAAGAAGCCCGCCAGCGGTGGAATGCCGGCCAGCGAGAACAGCAGCATCGCAAAGAAGAACGCGAGCAACGGGTTGGTGCGCGAAAGGCCGGCGAAATCGCTGATATTCTCGACCGACCGGCCGTTGCGCTTCATGGCGATGATGATCGCAAATGAGCCGAGCGTCATCGCCACATAGATGGAGAGATAGACCAGGACGCCCTGCGCGCCCTCGACGGTGCCGGCGGCAAGCCCGACCAGCGCGAAACCCATGTGACCGATCGACGAATACGCCATCAGCCGCTTGATATTCTTCTGCCCGATCGCTGCGAACGATCCGAGCGCCATCGAGGCAATCGCCACGAACACGACGATCTGCTGCCACTGCGTGACAATGCCTGGAAAAGCGGTGAGCGCCACGCGCGTGAACACGGCGAGCGCGGCGACCTTGGGGGCGGAGGCAAAGAACGCGGTCACCGGCGTCGGCGCGCCCTCGTAGACGTCGGGTGTCCACATGTGGAACGGCACCGCGGAAACCTTGAAGCACAGCCCTGCCAGCAGGAACACCAGGCCGAACACGATGCCGAGGCTGCCGGTCTTTGCCACCGCCGCAATGCCGGCAAAACTGACGGTGCCGGTGAAGCCGTAGATCAGGGAGGCGCCGTACAGCAGCATGCCCGACGACAATGCGCCGAGCACGAAATATTTCAGGCCGGCTTCGGTCGATTTCGCGTTGTCGCGGTTGCTGGCGGCGACCACGTAGAGCGCGAGCGACATCAGTTCGAGCCCGAGATAGAGCGCGATCAGGTCGCCGGCCGAGATCAGCACCATCATGCCGAGCGTGGAGAGCAGGACCAGGATCGCATATTCGAAAATCCGCCGCGACGGATCGGACAAAAATTCGATCGACAGCAGCAGCGTTGCGACCGAGCCGATCAGCGCCACGATCTTCAGGAAGCGGGCAAAGTCGTCGACGATGAAGCTGCCGCCGAACGTCGTGAGCTTGCCGGCTGGCAGCGTCAGTTCCAGGATGCCGGTGACGATCAGCAGGCAGACCGCAAGGCCGAGGACCAATGCGGTCACGCCTTGCCCGCGATAGGCGCCGAGCATCAACAGCACCATGGCGCCCACCGCGAGCACCATTTCGGGTACGACCGGCAGCAACTGATAACCCGCGGTCTCAAAGCTCATGGCATGCCCCTCACCTGCTGTTGTCAGTGCAACAGCGCGGCGGCCTTCACAGCCGTCACCGCGGTGGTGTAATTGTTGACGAGTTGCTGCACCGACGCCGCCGACATGTCCAGCACCGGTTTTGGATAAACGCCGAACAGGATGGTCAGCGCGACCAGCGGAAACAGCATCACGCATTCGCGGAGCGTGAGATCCTTGATGGTCATCAGCGACGGCTTGATCAGCGCCCCGAAGATCACCTTGCGATAGAGCCAGAGCGCATAGGCCGCCGACAGGATCACGCCGGTGGTGGCGAAGAAGGCGGTCGGGATCGAGACCTTGAAGGTGCCGATCAAGGTCATGAACTCGCCGACGAAGCCGGAGGTGCCGGGCAGCCCGATATTGGCCATGGTGAAGACCATCAACACCAGGCCATAGAGCGGCATCCGGTTGACGAGGCCGCCATAGGCGGCGATTTCGCGCGTGTGCATGCGATCGTAGATGATGCCGACGCACAGGAACAGCGCGCCGGAGACGATGCCATGCGAGATCATCTGGAAGACGCCGCCGGCGACACCCTGCATGGTGCCGGCGAAGATGCCCATGGTGACGAAGCCCATATGGGCGACGGAAGAATAGGCGATCAGCTTCTTGATGTCCTCCTGCATCAGCGCCACCAGCGACGTATAGATGATGGCGATGACCGACAGCGAATAGATCAGCGGCGCGAAGTCGTGCGAGGCCAGCGGGAACATCGGCAGAGAGAAGCGCAGGAAGCCGTAGCCGCCCATCTTCAACAGGATCGCGGCCAGGATCACCGAGCCGGCGGTCGGCGCCTCGACATGGGCGTCCGGCAGCCAGGTATGCACCGGCCACATCGGCATCTTGACGGCAAACGACGCGAAGAACGCCAGCCACGCCCAGGTCTGCAAGGAACGCGGCACCGCGGTGTGCATCAGGGTCGGAATATCCGTGGTGTCGGCGTTCCAGTACAGCGCCATGATCGCGAGCAGCATCAACACCGAACCGAGCAGCGTGTAGAGGAAGAACTTGAAGGAGGCGTAGACCCGGCGCGGGCCGCCCCACACGCCGATGATCAGGAACATCGGAATCAGGCCGCCCTCGAAGAACAGATAGAACAGCACGAGGTCGAGCGCGGAGAACGTCCCTATCATCAGCGTTTCCAGGATCAGGAACGCCATCATGTATTCGCGCACCCGCACCGTCACCGATTTCCAGCTCGCGATGATGCAGAACGGCAACAAGGCGGTGGTCAGGATCACGAAAGGCAGCGAAATGCCGTCGACGCCCATGTGGTAGTTGATGCCGGTGGCAAGCCAGGAGCCCGTTTCGACGAACTGAAAGTCGGTCTGCGCAGGATCGAAACGCGCAACCAGGATCAGCGACACCACGAACGTGATGAGCGTGGTCCACAGCGCGATCCAGCGCGCATTGCGCCGCGCCGCCTCATCGTCGCCGCGGTTGAGATAGACCAAGAGCGCGCCAACCAGCGGCAGGAAGGTGACGACCGAGAGAATGGGCCAGGTTGTCATCACTGGCCTCCAAAGCCGAACATGAACCAGGTGATCAGACCGGCCACGCCGATCAGCATCGCAAAGGCGTAGTGGTAGAGATAGCCAGTCTGGATTTTCACGACGTTGCGCGTGACGTCCAGCACGCGCGCCGACACGCCATCCGGTCCGAAACCGTCGATGATATAGCCGTCGCCGACCTTCCAGAGCGTGCGCCCGATCCACTTCATGGGACGCACGAAGATGAAGTCATAGAGTTCGTCGAAATACCACTTGTTGAGCAGGAACTGATAGAGCATCGGCTGCTCGGCGGCGAGCTGTTCGGGGATATAGGGCCGGCGGATATAGAAGAGGTAGGCGATCGCCAGGCCGATCAGCATCATCACGAACGGCAAGAATCCCAGAAGATGTGGCATCTGCTCCATGTCTTCGAGGATGTGCGGGTTCATCTTCACGGAGTCGCGGAAGAACTCCTCGACGCCGTGGCCGACGAACACCTCGCGGAAAGGAAAGCCCGAGAAGATGGAACCGGCCGCGAGAACACCGATCGGAACCAGCATCCAGACGGGAGCCTCATGCGCCGCCTCGTAATGCTCCTGATCGTGAGGCTCGCCAAAGAAGGTCTTGAAGATCAGCCGCCAGGAATAGAACGAGGTCAAGGCCGCGGCGACGACCGTCAGCACATAGGCATAGGTCGATACCGGACTATGCGACGCATAGGCGGACTCGATGATCGCATCCTTGGAAAAGTAGCCGGCAAACAGCGGAAAGCCGGTCAAGGCCAGCGTGCCGATGCACATCATGCCGAACGTATAGGGGATCTTGCGCCACAGCCCGCCCATCTTGCGGATGTCCTGCTCGTGATGCATCGCGTAGATCACCGAGCCCGAGCCCAAGAACAACAGCGCCTTGAAGAAGGCGTGCGTGAACAGATGGAACATGCCGACCGAATAGGCGCCCGCCCCCATCGCCACGAACATGTAGCCGAGCTGTGAACAGGTCGAATAAGCGATGATGCGCTTGATGTCGTTCTGCACCAGACCGATGGTTGCCGCGAAAAACGCCGTGGTCGCGCCGATGAACATCACAAACGACTGCGCGTTCGGCGCGAGTTCGAACAAGGGCGACAGCCGCGCCACCATGAAGACGCCCGCGGTCACCATGGTCGCGGCGTGGATCAGGGCCGAGACCGGCGTCGGGCCTTCCATGGCGTCCGGCAACCAGGTGTGCAGCAGGAATTGCGCGGACTTGCCCATTGCTCCCATGAAGAGCAGCAGGCAGATCAGCGTCATCGCGTCGGCATGCCAACCCAGGAAATCGATGGTCTTGCCGGCAAGACCCGGCGCGGCGCTGAAGATGGTGTCGAAATCGACCGAGCCGATCATCATGAAGACGGCGAAAATGCCGAGCGAGAAGCCGAAATCGCCGACGCGGTTGACCACGAAGGCCTTGATCGCCGCCGCGTTGGCCGACGGCTTCTGGTACCAGAAGCCGATCAATAGATAGCTCGCAAGGCCGACGCCTTCCCAGCCGAAGAACATCTGTACCAGATTATCGGCGGTCACCAGCATCAGCATCGCGAAGGTGAACAGCGAGAGATAGGCAAAGAAGCGCGGCCGGTACGGGTCCTCGTCCATGTAGCCGATCGAATACAGATGCACGAGCGACGACACGGTGGTGACCACGACCAGCATGACCGCGGTCAGAGTATCGACCCGCAGCGCCCACGACACCTGAAGATCGCCCGACTCGATCCACGGAAACAATGCAATCCGGGCGTCGTGATGCATGAAGCCGACGTCGACGAAAGTTACCCAGGACAGGATGGCGCACACGAACAACAGGAAGGTCGTGATCAGCTCGGCTGCGCGCGATCCGGCGGCCGGCGGCTCGACCGCAGCATGGTCGTCGTGACCGTGGTCGTCATGGGCATCGGGTTCGTGGCTCGATGCGTGGATGACGCTCGCATCCTCGCTGACATCGGGCGCACCGTGGCCGTGCGCGTCGGCATGGTGCTCGACGGTATCGCCGCTCGGGCACCGCGCATGCGCCCCGAAGATCGAGATCAGGCCGGCGAGAATAGCGCCCAGCAGCGGCAGAAAGACGATTGCCTGGATCATAGCTGGGTCAGCCCTTCATCAGATTGACGTCCGCAACGGCGATCGAACCGCGGTTGCGGAAATAGACCACGAGCACGGCAAGCCCGATCGCGGCCTCTGCAGCGGCAACCGTCAGCACCAGCAGGGCGAACACCTGGCCGACAATGTCGCCGAGGAAGGTCGAGAACGCCACCAGGTTGATATTGACCGCGAGCAGGATCAGCTCGATCGACATCAGGATGACGATGATGTTCTTCCGGTTGAGGAAGATGCCGAGAATGCCCAGCGTGAAAAGGATCGCACCGACGGCCAGATAATGCCCGAGCCCGATCGTCATTGCACCCACTCCGCCGCATCCGCGTCCACCAGCCCCTGGCCCGAGGCGACCTTGCGCACCGCCATGGCGATCTCCGGCGTTCGCGCATTCTGCACGTTGACATCCTGCCGCTTGACGCTCGCCTTGTGGCGCAAGGTCAGCACGATGGCGCCGATCATCGCGACCAGCAGCACCATGCCCGCGAGCTCGAAGTAGTAGATGTATTTCGTGTAGAGCACGAGGCCGAGCGCCTCGGTATTGCTGACATTGGCAGGGATTGCAGCCGTGATCGATTTGGCGGTGCCGGGATTGATCACCCAGCCGCCGCCGACCAGCAGCAGTTCGACCATGAACACCCCGCCGATCACAAGCCCGATCGGCAGATATTCGATAAAGCCTTCGCGCAGTTCGGCGAAGTCGACATCGAGCATCATGATCACGAACAGGAACAGCACCGCGACCGCGCCGACATAGACCACGACCAGGATCATGGCCAGGAATTCGGCGCCCATCAGCACGAACAGGCCGGAAGCGTTGACGAATGCCAGGATCAGAAACAGCACCGAGTGCACGGGATTGCGCGACACGATCACCATCAAGGCGGATGCCACGCAGATACCGGCGAACAGATAAAAGAACAGCGCGGGAAGGATCATCGCTTATGCCCCGTCACCGGTACGGCGCGTCGAGTTCGATGGATTTCGCAAGATCGCGCTCCCAGCGGTCACCATTGGCGAGCAATTTCGCCTTGTCATAGTAAAGTTCCTCGCGCGTCTCGGTCGCGAATTCGAAATTGGGGCCCTCGACGATTGCATCGACCGGGCATGCCTCCTGGCACAGCCCGCAATAGATGCATTTCACCATGTCGATATCGTAGCGCACCGTGCGACGGGTGCCGTCGTTGCGGCGGGGACCTGCCTCGATCGTGATCGCCTGCGCGGGGCAGATCGCCTCGCACAGCTTGCAGGCGATGCAGCGTTCTTCGCCGTTTGGATAGCGGCGCAGCGCATGCTCGCCGCGGAAGCGCGGCGAAATCGGCCCCTTCTCGAACGGATAGTTCAGCGTCGGCTTCGGCTGGAAGAAATAGCGCATGGCGAGGAAGAATGCCGATACGAATTCCGACAGCAGCAGCGATCGAGCGGTGGCGTTGACACTCATGGCGACCTCACTTCGGCGCGATGTCGGCGAAATGCAGCACGCCGGCGACAACGATCACCATTGCCAGCGACAGCGGCAGGAACACCTTCCAGCCGAGCCGCATCAATTGATCGTAGCGGTAGCGCGGAACGATCGCTTTCGCCATCGCAAACATGAAGAACATGAACGATACTTTGAGCGCGAACCAGATCACCCCGGGAATCCAGGTGAATGGCGGCAGCGCAACCGGCGGCAGCCAACCGCCCAGGAACAGGATGGTCGCCATCGCGCACATCGTGGTGATGGCGACATATTCGCCGAGCATGAACAGCAGATACGGCGTCGAGCCGTATTCCGTCATGAAGCCCGCGACCAGTTCCGATTCGGCTTCCACCAGATCGAACGGCGGCCGGTTGGTTTCAGCCAGCGCCGAGACATAGAACACCACGAACATCGGAAACAGCGGCCAGACATACCAGTTCAGGATGGTCAGCTGCGGCAGGCCGATCAGGCCGCCGATCCCGCGGGTGTTCTGCGCCTCGACCACGGCAGAGAGATTGAGCGAGCCCGCGCACAACAGCACGGTGATGATGACGAAGCCGATCGAGACCTCGTAGCTCACCATCTGCGCCGCCGAGCGCAGGGCGGCGAGGAACGGATATTTCGAGTTTGACGACCAGCCGGCCATGATGATGCCGTAGATCGACAGCGACGAGATCGCGAAGATGTAGAGGATGCCGACATTGATGTCGGAGATCACCCATCCTAGATTGGTGGGGATCACTGCCCAGGCCGCAAGCGACAGCACGCAGGACACCAAAGGCGCGAGCAGGAAGACGCCCTTGTTGGCGCCGGCCGGGATCACCGGCTCCTTGAATACGAATTTCAGCAGGTCGGCGAAGGACTGGAACAGGCCAAAGGGACCGACCACATTCGGTCCGCGCCGGATCTGCACCGCAGCCCAGATCTTGCGGTCGGCCAGCAGGATGTAGGCGATCGCGACCAGCAGCAGCACCAGCAGCAGGACGCTTTCCGCGACCATGATGATCAACGGCCAGAGGAAGCCGGTCCAGAACTCGCTTGCGAAGAAATCAGCCATCAGGTCACGCTCACTCCGCCGCCGTCAGCATTTGCCCCAACGCCAGGCGCGAACACTCCGCCATCACGGCCGAAGCGCGCGCGATCGGGTTGGTCAGGTAGAAATCATCCACTGTCGACTTGAACGGTGCCTTCTCCACCGTTCCGCCGCCCCCTGCAAGCGTCTTGATGTCATCCGCTGTGCCGGCCTCGATCTGATCGACACGCATCAAATGCGGCACCGCCTTGAAGATCGCCGCCCGCAATGCGGCAAGCGAATCATACGGCAGCTTCTTGCCTAACGTATCAGACAGCGCGCGGATGATGGCCCAGTCCTCGCGCGCCTCCCCCGGAGGGAATGCTGCGCGGCCCGCGATCTGCACCCGGCCCTCGGTATTGACGTAGATGCCGGTTTTTTCGGTATAGGCGGCAGACGGCAGGATCACGTCGGCGCGGTGCGCGCCGCGGTCACCATGGGTGCCGATATAGACAACGAAGCTGTCGTCCGGCACCTTGACCTCATCGGCGCCGAGCAGGAACAGCACGTCGAGCGTGCCGAACGTCGTCATCTGGGCAGCCGTCAGCCCGCCCGCCCCCGGCGCAAAGCCGATATCGAGCGCGCCAACGCGCGATGCCGAATCGTGCAGGACGCCGAAACCGTTCCAGCCGTCCTTGATCGCGCCGAAATCCAGCGCGAGCTTGGCCGCGAGCGCCAGCACCGCGGCGCCGTCGTGCCGCGCGGC
>NZ_JBAURI010001037.1:0-2479 GCF_049581145.1 Bradyrhizobium sp. | reverse complement strand
GCCCATCTCGCTGCGCATGTCCACAAGTCGACCAAGCCATGTCTGCTTGTCGATGCCGATCCGCAGGGCTCGCTCACCCTGTGGCACAAGCTGCGCGGCACCAACGAACCGCCGATCAAGACCGCCGTCAATTCCGTCAGCGGCATCCTCGCCGCCGCCAGGCGTGATGGAGTCGAATGGGTCCTGATCGATACGCCGCCCAACGTGTCCGCCGTGGTCGAAGACGCCATCAAGAATGCCACCATGGTGATCATTCCGGCGCGGCCCGGCGTGTTCGACGTCAACGCGGTGCAGGAAACCATCCAGACCTGCCGCGCGGCACGTAAGCCTTACGCAGTCGTGCTCAACGGCGCACCGGCGCGCCGCGACGAAGCCGAAAGTCCGATCGTCACCATCGCGCGCGAAGCCCTGGCGAAATTCCGTGCTCCGGTGTGGGGCGGCCAGATCACCAACCGCGCCGATCTTCTGATGGCACTCGGTCAGGGCGAAGGCGTGCGCGAATATTACGCCGAAGGCCGTGCGGCGGCGGAAATCGGCCGGCTGTGGGCGGCGATCGAACGTTCGATCAAGGCGATCCGCGGGACGGCGTCGGCAAGCGGGACGATGCATAAGCAGGCGGCGTGAATTTACGCCGCAGGCCGTTCACAAGGACGCGCGAGCTTCCCGCGCGTTTTTATTTTGGTTCTTTGGCTTCCGGGCGATGCGAATTTTGATGATCATCGGGTGGGGTGAATTTTCCTCTCATGAAAGCTCACCTCATCCCGTCCCGCTTTGGCTGGCCGACGGCGGTCCGCTCGGAGTGCGATGATTCGCCGATGAATCGTCAGCGCGCTCCAACTCCTTGTTTGGGCATGCTCACGCCACCATCAGCATGTAGAACAGGACCACCGGCGACAGGCAGATGATGACCGACCAGATGCCGACCGCCCAGAGGATGTCTTCGATCGTGAAGCCCTGTTCAGGAACGAGTTCTTCGTTGCTATCCACAAACGCCCCCGCGTTTCTTTTCGTCGGGCCATGAATAGCGCTAAAGGCTTTAAAAAACCTCTCGTGCTCATGCTTGCATTCGACCGCGGAGTCTACCGTGGATTAACCACGGCATCGCCGGCCGCGAACGGCCAGCGATGAAGCTGCCTGCAGGAATGCAATGATCGTTGTTTTCCACCGTCTGTCTTGCGGGCGGACTGATAGGCCCCGCATGCTAACGAAACGGTTGCCCGTTGCAGCGCCTTGGCGCGGCGGATGTCATCCCGCATTAACCAATGCCGATGTCTCCGGGCGGATCGGTTCGCCGCGCGATCTCTTGATCGAGCAGGCTTGCGAGCTCGGTGCTGATCTCGACCATCGGCGAACGAACCTCGGCGGACGCGATCAGCCCGTTCCGCGCCAGCCAGTACTTCGCGGGCGCAGGGCTCGGCTCGGCGAACAGCAGCTGCGTCAGCACGCTGACGCGTTGCCAGCACACCAGCGCGGCCTCCTGATCGCCGGCCTCGAGGTGAGTGCGCACCGCGGCAAAATCCTCGGTGTCGATATGGGCAGACAGCAGGATCGCGCCATCGGCGCCGTCGGCGAGCGCGTTCAGATGTTGCGCGTCCTCGCCGGTCAGGACGCGAAAGCCGGATGGCCGTCGGCGCAACAGCTCGATCGACTGCGCGCGGTCGGCGCCGCAATCCTTCAAGCCGACGATGGCAGGATGTTCGGCGAGCGCGAGCAGCGTCTCGTTGGAGAGGTTGACGGATGTCCGGTACGGGATGTTGTAGAGCACGATCGGCAATGCGGCGCGATCGGCCAGCGCCGCGAAGTGCTGATACAAGCCGCGCTGCGACGGCCGCACGTAGCAGGGACTCGAGATCAGATAGCCGTCGATCGGCCAGCCGGCCGTCTCGTCAAGCATGTCCAGCAGCTTGCCGGTCGCTGCTCCCGCAAGGCCGAGACAGACCGGGAGGTCGCGCCGGCTCCCGATCAGTTCGGCGCGCACCAGGTGGGTGAGGCGCCCGAGTTCGGCGATGGACAGCGCCAATCCTTCACCCGACGTCGCCGCCAGGATCAATCCGTCGATCGGACGGACGGCATAGTGTCGGACCAGACGTCGCAGCGACGGTTCATCGAGGCTGCCGTCGCGAAACGGCGTCACCAGCGGCAGCCAGAGGCCCTGCAGCTGTTCTCGCAAATGATGCTGTCGTTCGTTCATCGATCATCTCCTTGTTCAGGTTGAACGCCGGAGAGGGGACAACAAAAAACCCCGCATCACGGCGGGGTTTCGGACATCAGCTTGGCGAAAAGGCCTATCGCGCGCGTCGATCCGAACTCCCCCGGAGGAGAGCTTTTTTCGAAAGCTGCGTTGCGCGCGAATTCATGGCCATTGTCGAATGATGAGGCCGCGGGACGCGCCTGTCAATCCGAGCGGGCCCCCGCGAGCAGCTGGCCGCGCCTTGGTGGCCCGGGAGTCGTTCGCTGCGGACCTGCGACGTGACAGGAG
>NZ_JBAURI010001036.1:0-5636 GCF_049581145.1 Bradyrhizobium sp. | reverse complement strand
GTCCCGATGTCGAGCTGCCCGGCCTCAAAGGCAGCCGACCGCGACGCCGGATCACGCCACCAGCGGATCACCAGGCGATCCAGATAGGGCATACCCGGATTCCAGTAGCTCTCGTTCTTGACATACTCCACATGGCTGCCGCGCACCCATTCCTTGACCTTGAACGGGCCGGTGCCGACCGGGGTGTTGTTGATCGGATTGGTGATGATGTTGCTGCCGGCATAGATGTGCTTCGGGATCAGCAGCCCCGCCTTGCCGGCCAGCACCGACTTGAAGAAGAATTCGGGCACCGGCGCCTTGAACTTCAGCACCGTCGTGTGCGCATCGACCGCCTCGGCGCCGACCAGGGCGTCGAGTGAGACGCCCGCCGAAATCGGCTTCCAGTATTCCATCGCGTTGTAGACGACATCGTCGGCCGTGAACGGCTTGCCGTCATGCCAGGTCACGTTCTCCCGCAGCTTGATGGTGTAGCTCTGGAAGTCCTCGGCCGGCTTGATATCGAGCGCCAGCACCGGTTCGAATTTCAGGTCGACGTTCAACCGCAACAGCCGCTCATGCACCTTGGTCGAGGTGAAATAGGGGCTCGAGCCGCCGCCGGCCGGAACGAACAGCGCCTGCGGCTCGAAACCGCCCCAGCTCGCGATCAGCATGCCCCCGCGTTTCGGCGCCGCGGTCGCGGCCCTGGCGGTCGACGGAAGCCGCGCCACGAGTGCTGCGCCCGCCGTGGTCAACAAGAAGTCGCGTCTGGAAACTCTGCTCATCCGATGCCTCTCAACAACAGCTTGAACTACCGGCCTCGTTTCGGTCGCCGTCTTGACGCTTCATTGGTCATCATCCGCAATGCTCGCGCTATTTGCTCTCCAGCGTCGAATAGGTGCCGCGGCCGATCGCGAGCAGCGAGCCCTTTTCGTCGAACACGTCGATATCGGCGACGCCGACGCTCTTGCCGGCGCGGCGCACCCGCGAAACCGCGATCAGCGCGGTGTCGACCGCGGGCTTGAGATAGTCGACCCGGAAGTTGACCGTCGGCAGTCCCCTGCCGACCATCATGCCGACGGCAAAATCACCGACCGTGTCGATGACGGAGGCGATCACACCGCCGTGCCATTGTCGCGAGCCGGGGCGCCGCTCGAACTCGGGCCGCATCGCCGCGCGCATGGTGACTTCCTGCTTGGCCGGATCGGCCGCTGTGACCTGCAGTCCCAGAAACAGGTTGAACGGCGAGGCATCCAGCAACTTCTGAATATCGGCCGCGCTCAATGCGGCGATCTGCTGCGCGCTCATGGCGTCACCACCACCTTGCCGAACACCACGCGGTCCTCGATGACGCGAAGCGCTTCGCTGGCGTCTTCGAGCGGATAGGCCTTGTCGATCAGCACCTTCAGCGTTCCGGACTGCACCATCCCGAACAGCGTCCTGATGTCGTCCGGCTCCCAGCCGTTGGAGCCGAGGATCTGCAGTTCGAAGGTCCAGATGAAGCGGATATCCTCCGTCGGCGCGTAGCCGGCGGTGGCGCCGCAGGTCAAGAGCCTGCCGCCCAGCTTGAGGACGCGCATCGATTTCACCCAGGTGTCGCCGCCGGTGAAGTTGACCACCACGTCGACGCCGCCGCCCTTGGCGAAGCGCCGCCGATGCGGCTTGCCATGGCGCTCGAACACCGCCTTCATGAAATCGGTCTGGGTGTAGAGGATGATCTCGTCGGCGCCGAGCTCGGTCAGGCGCCGTCCCTTCTCCTCGCTGCCGGCGCAGGCGATGACGTAAGCCCCCGCGAGCTTGGCGAGCTGGACGCAGCAGACGCCGACGCCGCCGCTGGCACCCAGGATCAGGACCTTTTCGCCCGGCTTGATCTTGCCGATCGTGTTCATCATCCGGATCGCCGTGCCATAAGCCACCGGCAGCGCGGCCGCCTGCTCAAAGCTGACTTCGTCCGGAATCCCAATCAACTGGTGGGCCTTGGCGCGGCAGAATTCGGCAAGTCCGCCGTCCTGGGTTTCGCCCATGAGGCCGCCTTCGACGCGGTTGATCGGATCGATCAGCACGCGGTCGCCGATCTTCCAGCCCTCGACGCCCGCGCCAAGCTCCGAAACCTCGCCGGCCACATCGAGCCCGACGATCACCGGCAGCGGCACCTTGATGCCGGGCATGCCGCGGCGGGTGAATACATCGTGATAGTTGATCGACGAGGCCCTGACCCGGATCACCACGTCACCCGCGCCAGCCTTCGGGGTCGGATAATCGGCCACGAATTGCAGCTTGTCGTTATCGCCATGTTCGCGAAGAACCATTGCGCGCATGTTGCTGTTCAGCTCCGTTTGTTAAGCCGTCGCCGCGGGGCGCCAGTCGCCGGCCCGTCGATGGCTTGTTGGGGTGTCGAAATGGCTCGTTTCGTCATCACATTCCGCTGCCGTCGGCGCGTTCGATCATCGCGCCGTGAATCCAATGGCAAGGTTGGCGGCGCTGCCGTGATCGACGATGATGCCATCGGCATAGGGCGCATGACCGATGCCGGCCGCATCGAGCGCGGCGCGCGGAATGTCGAGCGACCCAACCTGAAAGACGAGCGCGATCATGCGATCCGAACCGTCAGCGCTGGTCGGCGCGGCGCCGCAGTAGCGTTCCGCCACCGCTGCCGGCGTCAGCACGCGCACCGTCGCGGCGCCGGCCTTGAAAGACACGCCGCCGACAGCCGGCGCCAGCAACGGCGCACCGAACATGCGCTCGTACAGCGCAGCGGTCCGCGCGGGTTCCTGAGAAGCGATCACGAACTCGACGATGTTGAGCGCGCCGTTCGGATGTATCAGCCATTCGGGCCGATAGACCAGCTCCGGCGTATCGTGATGACAGAAGAATGTGCGCCCATTCTGCACCTCGTCCGAACTGATGCGCACCACGCGGAAACGCGCATCCTGCGGCCCGCCGGGCAGCGCCACCGGACGTGAAAAGCTGACGGGCGCCTCGGCCGGAACGTTGCGCGCTTTCAGCGCAGCCGCAACGATATCGGGATCCACCGACTTGAATACGAGGCCGGTCAGGCCCGCCGGATGCGTCCACAGGTCGGCGCGCGCGGTTTCCCGGCCAGGAAGGTAGCCAAGTAATTCGAGATAATTTTCTCCGAAGACCGCAAGATTATTGCTGGAACCGAGCGAATGATGGCCTCGTTCCGTCAAGTGAAAGCCGAGGCGCTGATATTGCGCGGCAGCCCTGTCCAATTCGCCCATCACATTGATGACCGCGTGATCCAGCACGGGCCGCACAGCATCGATCGTCAGGGGCATGCCTTCTCCACTCGTTCCTCGTCCGCGCAGCAAGTCTGATGCCACCTCAACGTGGAATCCCCTGCGTGAGGCGCGCATGTGCATCCACTTTTTTCATGGTCAATTCGATGGCTGCATCGGCATGCAGCGAGGTGGAGTCAAACATCGGCAGACTGACATGATGGGGACCGATCAGCAGGCAGATCTCGGTGCACCCGAGAATGACGCAATCCGCGCCTTGTGCCTTGCCGCGCGTGATGACATCGACATAGAGCTGCCGCGACTGCTCGCGCACGATGCCCTGACACAACTCGTCGAAAATGATGTCATGAACGATTGCGCGGTCGCCGGCATCCGGCACGATCGGCGCCAGGGCAAAGCTGTCACGCAGGCGCTCGACATAGAAGTCCTGCTCCATCGTATAGCGGGTCGCCAGCAGCAGCGGACGCCGGTACCCGCCTGCGCGAATAGCGGCAGCCGTGACATCGGCAATATGCAGCAGTGGTATCGACACCGCGCGCTGCACATCATCGGCGAGCTTGTGCATCGTGTTGGTGCAGATCAGCAGGCAATTCGCGCCAGCCTGTTCCAGGCCGCGGGCGATATGCACCAATACCGCGGATGCGTCGTCCCATCGGCCTTGCTTCTGCAGACTGACGATGTCGTCGAAATCGATCGAGCGCAGTAATATGTCCGCCGAATGCAGACCACCCAACCGACTGCGGATCTGTTCATTCAATCGGCGATAGTAGACCGCCGTACTCTCCCAACTCATCCCGCCAATCAGTCCAATCGTCTGCATCGCGCGCCGCCGCTCTCCGCGTGTTGTCCTATACCGGCAGAGTGTAGCGGCAGGTGCGCGCAAATCCGTTGCGTATTGCGATGATGATAGCCGGTTCGGCTGAGAATAATGTCTATAGTTTGCTCGATGGCAGGAATGGAATTCCACACTGACGACATCGCCTCGCTCAGACGTTCTCCCTCCGGCGCTGACGTTTCTGAATCGGCGCATCAGCTTGCAAAGGCGAATGTGCCCGGGCTTCAGTATCGGCGCGGCCCTGATTGTAGAGGACCCGGGCTGTTGGCCGCCCCTTGGTGCGGCGCGAGCCGGTAGCTGCCGAGACGTCGCCCACTTTCGCTGCCTTCTTCCATAGCATGGCATGGCGAATGTTTTTGCTCGCTCGACCTGACCTCATGCAATAATATTGCGGGATGTTGCAACGAAGAGGAAATGTTTTTCCGCAACCGGCGACGCTGAGGTCCAAATGCTCGATGAACTCGACCGCAAGATCCTGGCCGTTCTCCAAAGCGACAGCAGCCTCTCCGTTCAGGAGGTCGGCGATCACGTGGGACTGAGTTCAACACCGTGTTGGCGCCGGATTCAAAAGCTCGAGAATGCCGGCTATATTCGACGCCGTGTCGCGCTGCTTGATCCGGAAAAGCTCAATCTCGGCGTCAGCGTCTTCATCGCGGTCAGGACCAATCAACACAATGCCGAATGGGTCGACCGCTTCCGAAAGATCGTGACCGGCTTTCCGGAGGTGGTGGATTTTTTCCGTCTGAGCGGCGATGTCGACTACCTGATCCGTGCCGTGGTGCCCGATATCAGAGCCTATGACGATCTCTATCGCCGCCTGATATCGAAGATCGACATCTATGACGTGTCGTCGATGTTCGCCATGGAGCAGATCAAGTCGACGACGGAGCTGCCGCTGGTTTATGCTTCGGCGTCGCACGAGACCGGACGCCGCAGCAACATTTCCGTCTAGTACTGGTTTCCGGCGTGCTGGTCATATGGAACGAAGAAGGCAGAAGGAGTTGAGTCCCCCTCGAGGACTGACCGCTCTACCCGTTCTGCAATCATCGATCTCACCTTATCCCCGCAAGCGTGCGAGATAAGAAAGAGCCCGCACGAAGAAAGAGGCTACGCCGCCGCCTGCTCGCGGGGTTGATAGATTGCGATGTGCTGGCAATGCGCCAAGGGCGTGGTGCCGTTGGCGACCACGAGCGCGTCGAGCTCGACGAAGCGGTGGCCCTTCTTTTCGTAATTGCCGGTCACCTTCGCCCGCGCCGTGATCTCGTCGCCGGTCATGGCGGCCGACAACAACTGCATTTTGCTGCCGACATGAATCCAGGGACCGAGGATGGCGTTATCGACCAAAACCTTGTTCATCACCCGCTGCAGCAGGCCGGGATGGCCGAGATGTTCGCGCGCGAACAGCGGATCCGTTTCCCTGATGTCGGCGAGATATTGCCTTGCCGCATCGCCCGACCAGGCGCGCGGCAGCGTGCCGAGCCATTGGCCGACCCGATATGAGCTCACACTCGCCGGCTTGCGCTCCCTGACGGCGGCAACCGCGCTGAAATCGCCCAGCGCAACTG
>NZ_JBAURI010001035.1:0-1879 GCF_049581145.1 Bradyrhizobium sp. | reverse complement strand
GCCGCGCGGCGAGCCGGGTCGCGCCCGCAATCGCGGTCACCACGCCGACCGGCAGGTCCTGCGCTTCCAGCACCGGCCCCTGCTCGATGTGCAATTCGAGATAGGCGAGCAGTTCACGGCGCGCGCGGGCGGCGGCGCCGATATGATCTGGGTCGAGGCCGAATTGGATCAGCGCCTCGCGCATCGAAACGCCCTGCTGGTCGCGCACGCCGAGCAGGCTCTCATCGAAGGTGCCGGCGACCGCGCGGCTGCCGAGCAGCGTGGACGCAAACCGCACGCCCTCCTCGTCGGCGAAGCCCGTCACCTCGATGGCGAACGGCAACCTTTGCCCGCGCCGGTTCAGATCGGCTATGCAGGAGATCGCCGTGATCAGCCCGAGCGGACCGTCCCATTTGCCGGCGTCGCGCACGGTGTCGTAATGCGAGCCCAGCATCAGGCAGCGCAGCCCGCGGCGGTCGCCCTCGTAGCGGCCGCAGACATTGCCGATCGCATCGAGATGCGCGTCCATTCCCGCCGATCGCATCCAGCCCAGAATGAGGTCGGCGGCCGCGCGATGCTCGCGCGTCAGGAAAATGCGCGCCAGATGCCCGGCCGTTTCCGAAATCGCGCCGAGTTCGTTGATCCGGCCGACGATTTCCTCACCCAGCGAAAACTTCTGCAGCTCGGCGGTCTCGACGTTCATCTTGCCCGTCTTTGTCCAATGATGGATTGGCCCGCCCGCATGCGGGCATTGCTCGATCGATACAATTTCGGTGCCAGCAAGACGGCGGACAACCCAAACGGCTCGTCAACCTCAACCGGCCCGCAAATCGCCCGCGCAGCAAATAGAACGCCGGGACAGGTCCGAAACAATGCTTAACTCTCTTGCATACAATCGCCGAATGTCGACTAAATTTTAAGCTGTGGCGTTGCCGCCTAACTTTTGGTCCAACCGCCCAAGCGGAGATAATTCCAGCTCCGTCAATATCTTACCGCCTCACATTCACAAGCTCAGTTTTGGCACGAAGCTTGCGACGGGGCGTGCGGGCTCCGCCGGACCTGGCGAAGCGGCGAGATGAGCGGCGGGTCCTCCGCCCAAGGGAGCAAGCAATGGATCTTGGTAGGATTTCAAGACGACACCTGTTGCAGGGCAGCGCAGCGCTGACGCTGGGCACGGCCTTCGGCGTCCGGTCTGCTTCGGCCGCGGACACCACGATCGGCTTCATCTATGTCGGCTCGCGCGACGACTACGGCTACAACCAGGCCCATGCGCAAGGCGCGGCCGCGCTGAAGAAGCTGCCCGGCATCAAGGTTGTCGAAGAGGAAAAAGTGCCGGAAACCGACGCCGTCGAAAAGACGATGGAGTCGATGATCAATCTCGACGGCGCGACGCTCCTGTTCCCGACCTCGTTCGGCTACTTCAACCCGCACATGATCAAGATGGCGACCAAATACCCGAAGATCCGCTTCGAGCATTGCGGCGGCCTGTGGACCGAGAAGGACCCGAAAAACGCCGGCAGCTATTTCGGCTATATCGACGAGGCGCAATATATCTCCGGCATCGTCGCCGGCTATTCCACCAAGAGCGGCAAGCTCGGCTTCGTCGCGGCAAAACCGATCCCGCAGGTGCTGCGCAACATCAATGCCTTCACGATGGGCGCCAGGCTCGCCAATCCCAAGGCCACCACGCAGGTGATCTTCACCGGCGACTGGTCGATGCCGGTCAAGGAGGCGGAAGCCACCAACAGCCTGATCGACCAGGGCGTCGACGTGCTGACCTGCCATGTCGACGGGCCGAAGACGATGGTGGAAAACGCCGCGCGCCGCGGCGCCATGGTGTGCGGCTATCACGTCGACCAGTCGCCCCTGGCGCCGAAGGCCTATCTGACCGGCGCGGAGT
>NZ_JBAURI010001034.1:0-1721 GCF_049581145.1 Bradyrhizobium sp. | reverse complement strand
CTTTGACCCAACCGGCGGCCAGCCTGCCGGACGCCCGGCCGGCGAGTCTGGTGTTGCGGCTGACCCCGGCATTCGCCCTTCCGTTCGTTCAGCTCGCGCGCCTTGACCGGCCGATCGGATGGCAGCTCTTACTCGCGCCATGCTGGCAGGCGACCGCGCTCGCCGGCCTCGCTCTGCATCGCGGGCCCAACCTCTGGCACCTCTTGCTATTCCTGATCGGCGCCATCGCCATGCGAGGCGCGGGCTGCACCTATAACGACATCCTCGACCGCAAGCTCGACGCTGCGGTCGAGCGCACCCGCAATCGCCCGCTGCCGGCGGGCCGGGTCTCGATCGGCGCGTCGGCGGCGTTCCTCGTCGCACAGGCTCTGGTCGGCCTCGCGGTGCTGCTCAGCTTCAACCGGTTCTCGATCTGGCTCGGGATCGCTTCGCTCGGCGTGGTTGCGATCTATCCGCTGATGAAGCGTGTGACTTCGTGGCCGCAGGCGGCGCTCGGCCTCGCCTTTTCGTGGGGAGCGCTGATGGGCTGGAGCGCGACATTCGCGAGCCTCGCGCCGGCCCCGATCCTGCTCTACCTCTCCGCCTTCGCTTGGACGATCGGCTACGACACGATCTACGCGCTGCAGGACGCGCGCGACGACGCCATCGTCGGCATCCGCTCCACCGCCCGCCTGTTCGGTCCCCGCGCTCAACTCGCCGTCGGCCTCTTCTATGCCGCGAGCGCGGCGCTGGCGTTTGCGGCGATCGAACTCGCCGGCGGCGGCGCCATCGCGCTCATCGGCTGGCTCGTTTTTTGCAGCCATCTCGCCTGGCAGGTCATGAGGATCGAAGGCGCCGACCCGGCGACGGCGCTCAGGCTCTTTCGCTCCAACCGCGACGCGGGGTTCATCCTGTTCGCCGGGATCGCGCTCGAGGGGTGGCTGGGATAGCCGCTCGGGCGTCCGAATGGTTGGAAGCGGCTTGATCGGCGCCGGACATTCGAGCTCGCTGGCGAGCGGCGACAAGCCTCAAGAGCGATGGGACGCCCGATGGATGACAGACTGTTCCCCGCCCGCCCGATCCTCGCGGTGTCGGCGGCGGTGTTTCGAGACGGCCGGATTCTCATCGTGCGGCGCGCGCGGGCGCCGATGATCGGCCATTTCAGCCTGCCGGGGGGCGTGGTCGAAGTGGGCGAGACGCTCGCTGAAGCCGTCGCGCGCGAGCTTATGGAGGAGGTCGGCGTCAGCGCCGAAATCATCGGCTTCAACCGCCACGTCGAGGCGATCGCTCGCGAGGGCGAACGGGTCCGGACGCATTTCATCATCGCCTCGTTCGTCGCCCGCTGGACGGCGGGTGAGGCCAGGGTCAGCGACGAAGTCGCGGCCATCGACTGGATCGATCCGCATGGAGCGCCGCCGTCGCCGACGACGCCGGGCTTAAGCGAAATTCTCGCGAACGCGGCGCGGATTGAAAGACTGCATGCGTGAGCTCGCCGACCTCGCCCAGTGGGGCGTAGCCGGCGCAAGATTAGAGCGGTTTTCAGTCAGGCCCACGTCCTTGCGAGAAGCGGAGCGACGAAGCAATCCAGTAATCGTAGGCGGTGGGTGGCTCTGGATTGCTCCACCCGGGGTCAAGCCCGGGGCTCGCAATGACGGCGACTATCTGGTCCAAACGAGCCAGGCTCTAAAACGTCCGCAAAATCTCGTCGTGGGTCGTGCCGGCAATGAAGAATGGAGTGGCTT
>NZ_JBAURI010001033.1:0-2274 GCF_049581145.1 Bradyrhizobium sp. | reverse complement strand
CTCCTGTCCGGAGTGACCCGCATCTGGCGCTGCCGCCGCGTCGGCGCGCGGGGTCGCCGCGGCCTTCGCCGCAGCAAGCGGCATGGCCGCCAACTCATCTCATCGGATCGAAAAACTCATCGAATCGAAAAACACTTTGCGACTGCCAGCGCGCCCTGCTCGTCGGTTTCGAGCGCAATCTTCTGAGCCAGCATGACGTCGCCCGCGACGAGATCGTCTTGCGGCACGAAGCACCAGCCGATCAGCGGCCGTCCGACATGCTCGAGCTGAAAGACGTTCATCCCCGTGCCATGATGGATCCGGTACCGCCTTGCGGTGTGGCAGCCCGTCACTTCGAAATAATTGTGCGCGTCGTATTGCGCCAATTGCTCCGGCGACAGCCATTCCCGCAACAGCTTGCGACCGCGCGATTGGCTGGCTTTCGGACGCTCGAACCATTCGCGAAAGGCGCTGGCCCGAGCCGAAGCGGCCGCCAGAAGCCGCCGGAACCCATCGCCTGCGATGCGGAGCAGCTTCATCGGCGCGGTCCAAATTCAGCCGCCGATCAGCCGCGGAAAAAACAGCATCTCGTCTGCTGTCGGATCGAACTTGCGCAGGAGAGCCGCCGTTCCATCCGCGTTGCGCGTTGCCGCCGTGAAGCCGGCCCCCGTCAGCGCCTCGAAGCGGCGCTCGGCCTGCAACAGCGCCGTCGCGTCGCCGGCGTCGAAATCGAGCCTGGTATCACCGTATATGTCCATCACGATCTGGGTTGCCATGATTACTCTCCTGAACTGGCAGCTCGCTCGCAGCGATGCTTTCAACGGCACCGGCCGCGGAAAGTTCCTAACCGGGACACCGGTCGTCGAAGCAAGGGTTCAACGCGCCGGCGCCCAGGCGTTGCCAAACTTTCGTCATTGCGAGCGCGGGCGACTCGTCCGCCGAAGCGTTGGCGAAGGCGGAAGCCTTGGCTCCGCCGAAGCCTTGGAAGGCGGAAGCAATCCGTCTGCCGCAAAGAAGGCGTGGATTGTTTCGCTCATGCTCGCAATGACGGGAAGGGAGCCGATCCCGCCTATGCAAGGGTGGGCAACGGCGCTCTTGCCGTGCCTGCCATTTTGTTTGGACGACGGCAGAGCAGGTTGGCTCGCCGCGCTTTGCCCACCCGACGAACGCCGAACTGCGAATTCAGTCGTGGCTTTCCGCGCCGGGCGCGCCGTCGCGCGACGTCGCGATGGCTTCATGCAGCGTTGTGAAAATGCGGGCTTCGCCGATGGCGGCGGTGATCCGGTGCCGGTCCATGTCGGAGCGAAGGTAGGGACTGACGCGGGCGAAGACGATGCGGACCTTTTGGCGCGTCAGCTCGTCGAGCAGATCGCGCAGCGATTGCGCGGCCGAATAGTCGATATCCGTGATCGCGCCGGCGTCGACGATGAAGCAGCGGACAGGAGCCGGCGCGTGCTTGACCAGGGAGCGCACTTCGTCGGTGAAGCGGTTGGCGTTGGCATAGAACAGATCCGAATTGAAGCGATAGACGATCAGCCCGGGCGCGGTCTCCTGGCCCGGCACCGCGGGCACGGGCACCCACCGGTTGCTTGCGTTCGGCGCCAGCATGATCGTGTGCGGCTCATAGCTGTGGCGGACATGCCTGAACAGCGACAGCGCGATCGCCAGCAGGATGCCCTGTTCGACGCCGATCGCGACCACCGCGGCGGCGGTGACGAGGGCAAGACGAAACTCGCCCGGGCTTTCGCGGCGAATGGCGACGAGACCCCTGACGTCGATCATTCCGATCGCGATCGTGAAGACGATGCTGGCCAGCACGCAGCGCGGCAGGTACTGCAGCGGACCGGTCAGGGCCAGCAGCACGAGCAGCACGGCGGCGGCGAAGACCAGTTGCGCGATCTGGCTGCGCGCGCCGGCGCGATCCGCCATCGCGGTTTGCGTCGGGCTGCCGTTGACGACGAAGGCGCCGCTCATGGCGGCCGCCGCATTGGCGGCCGCCAGGCCAAGGATGTCGGCATCGGCATCGACGCGCTCGTGGTAGCGCACGGCAAATGCCCGCGATGTCGCGGCGCTCTGGGCGATGATCATCACGAAACACGACGCGGCCACGGGCAACAGCGTCAGGGTTTCCCGCCAGGTCAGATCAGGCAGCGCGATCGCGGGCAGACCGCCGGGGACCGGACCGATCACCGCAATGCCCCGCCCGGCGAAACCGAACGCTTCGCTCGCGGCAATCGTCGCCACCACCGCGACCAGCGACAGCGGCAGGCGCGGGGCGACGCGCTGGCCCAGCAG